>USKN01000031.1 GCA_900555295.1 uncultured Eubacteriales bacterium | reverse complement strand
AATAAACAACGCTCAAAAAGGCGGGGCATACAATAAAACCGTTTTAAACGATACGCCAAAAATTTTAAGCGGTAAAATTGCCGCACAAACGGCGGTTAAAAGCAAACTCGATACAACGGCGGCCGTAAAAATAAAACCTGTTCAAAACAAAACGCAGTATAAACGCGTAAATATAAAAACCCCAAAACTGCCAAAAGTAAATTTTGATATAAAAAGTGCAAAAAATACTTTGGCGGGAGCCGCAAAAAAAATATTGCCGAAGGCCGGTTTGGTATTGGCAATTGCAATTCTTGCAACGGCAGTGGTTTTTGCGGTTAAATCGGGATGGACGTTTATAGAAAAGCAAAACAGCGAAGCGGCGCTTAAAAAAGAGGCCGACATCAAAGCTCTCTCGGTTGTATATGCCCCCGAAGATTATATATATCCGCAGCCGTCGGATGAAGCGCGGAAAGCTGCCGACGATTACAGAAATTCGCTTGCCGAAAATGAATATACACCGTCGGAGGGCGAGGTTACGGGAATTTATAAAAACGATAATATAAAAACCTGTTATTTAACGTTTGATGACGGACCCAGCCCCGTTACAAATCAAATATTGGATATTTTAAATACTTACGGAATTAAAGCAACATTCTTTGCTGTGGGCAATCAAGTACGGGCATATCCCGAAATTGTGGCAAGAATGTTTAACGAAGGACATTCAATCGGCAATCATTCGTATTCTCACGATTATTCGAGCGTTTACAGAGGCGACGCCGATTTTAACGACGAGGTTATTACAACGCGCAATGCCATAGACGACGCACTCGGCGGCTCGTACACTAACTATGTATTTCGTTTTCCCGGAGGTTCGTTTGAGGACGAAAAGCAACACTATAAACAAAATCTTATAAGTATGAAGTATCAATATATAGATTGGAATACTTTAAGCGGCGACAGCGAAGTAACCGAACCCACAAGCGATTATATAATTAACGATATAATAAAAAGCACCAACGACGGTACAAAAGAAGATATTGTGGTTTTAATGCACGACGCAGGAGCAAAACAAATAACCGCCGATACACTTCCGTCGGTTATAGACTATTTAATTCAAAAAGGATATACGTTTAAGGCAATATGGAATAACACATATGCCGCCGAAAACGGTATACAGCAATAAAAAAGTTGTTCTAAAAATATAAAAACCGCATATAATAATATTTGTGGTTTGTAAGTTGCGGTATTAACTATTTAACTATATTATAACGATAAGGGTGATTTTGATGACAAATTCAAAAATCTATGCCGATTCAGGCGAGCTTATTGCCGAATTTTTAAACGGCACCACAAGCCGAGCATATGAATTTTTGGGATGCCATAGAGAAAAAAGCGGATTTGTATTTCGCGTATGGGCACCGCATGCAAAAAGCGTGTGTATATGCGCCGATTTTAACGGTTGGGACAAAAATGCCAATCCTATGCACCCCATTGGCGGCGGAATATGGGAAGGATATGCCGAAAATGCCCAAGTGTACGATTGTTACAAATACGGAATTTTAACGCAAAAAGGAGAATTTAAACTTAAAAGCGATCCGTATGCATTTCACGCTTGCACGCGCCCCGAAAATGCAAGCAAGATTTACGATACTTCTGCATATAAATGGAATGACGGAGAATATTTAAAAAAGCAAAAAAGCGTAAATACGCTTGAACGCCCCGTAAATATTTATGAGGTTCATTTGGGGTCTTGGAAAAAGCACGGCGACGGAAATTATTTTACATATCGCGAGCTTGCGCGCGAGCTTTCGGCATATGTAAAAAAAATGGGATATACGCATATTGAAATTATGCCGGTATCGGAGTATCCTTTCGACCCGTCGTGGGGGTACCAGGTAACGGGATATTACGCACCCACATCGCGATACGGCACACCGGAGGATTTTGCATATTTTGTTGACCATATGCACAAAAACGGTATAGGCGTAATTTTGGATTGGGTTGGAGCGCATTTTCCCAAAGACGAAAACGGTCTTATGGAGTTTGACGGCGGTTTTTGTTATGAATATTCCGACCCGCTTAAAAACGAACACCCCGATTGGAATACGCGTATTTTTGATTATGGGCGTAATGAAGTTGTAAGTTTTCTTGTTTCAAACTGTGTATTTTGGCAAAAAGTTTACCATATAGACGGTATACGTGTTGACGCTGTTGCGTCAATGCTGTATCTTGATTACGGGAAACAGGACGGGCAGTGGCGCGCCAATAAGTACGGCGGTAATTATAATCTTGAAGCAATAGAATTTTTAAAAAAGCTTAACGCCGCGTCGTTTAAATGCAACCCGTCGGCACTTATGATAGCCGAGGAATCAACGGCATTTCCTATGATTACCAAACCGTCGTATGACGGAGGATTGGGCTTTAATTATAAGTGGAATATGGGATGGATGAACGATATGCTCGATTATATGTCAACCGACCCACTGTTTAGAAAAGGCAAGCATAATAACGTAACTTTTTCTTTAACATATGCATTCAGCGAAAACTTTATTCTGCCCATATCGCACGATGAAGTGGTACACGGCAAATGCTCTATGATACAAAAAATGCCGGGCGAATATGATGATAAATTTGATAATTTAAGAACTTTTTACGCATATATGATGTCGCACCCAGGTAAAAAGCTGTTGTTTATGGGCTGCGAGTTTGCACAGTTTAAAGAATGGGATTTTACCGAGCAGCTCGATTGGTTTTTGCTTGACTATGAAAAACACCGTCAAATGCAAAAATATGTACGTGATTTAAATAAGTTTTATGTTGAGCACAGCGAATTTTGGGAAAACGACGCCGATTGGAACGGCTTTAAATGGATAATCAATGATGATAACGCGCAAAGTATAATTTCGTTCCGCCGTATTAACAAAAAAGGCGATGAAATTATTGCCGTTTGCAATTTTTGCCCCGTTGAGCGTACCAAATACAAAATAGGAGTTCCCGAAAGCGGAAGGTACAAGTGTGTATTTTCGAGCGATAAAACCGTATACGGAGGAAAACCCAAACGCCTTTTATCGGTTAAATCAAAAAAAAATGCAATGCACGGTTTTGAGCAGAGTATTGAACTTACAATACCATCTATGTCGGCAATGTATTTTATAAAACAAAAATAAATATACATCAGGTAAAAGCATTAAATATTACAATACATCATTGGCATCAACCTCGTAGATAAAAAACTTAAAAGCATATTACGGCAGTTTTTTGTAAAACCGCCTTGAGGAGGTCTATATAATGTACAATATGAGTAAGGAATGTATTGCAATGCTGCTTGCGGGCGGTCAGGGAAGCCGCCTTATGGTTCTTACCGAAAAAACAGCAAAACCTGCGGTGCCGTTCGGCGGCAAATACCGCATAATCGATTTTCCCCTTTCAAACTGTGTTAATTCCGATATTGATACGGTAGGTATTATGACGCAGTATCAGCCTTTGGAGCTTAATGATTATATAGGCAACGGAGCGCCATGGGGCTTGAGCCGAAACTTTGGCGGAGTGCATATTTTGCCCCCGTATTCAAAAAGTAAGGTGAGTGAGTGGTACAAAGGTACGGCAAATGCCATTTATCAAAACATAAGTTTTATTGAAAGATACCACCCAAAATATGTGCTTGTACTTTCAGGCGACCACATTTATAAAGCCGACTATTCAAAAATGCTCGATTTTCATATTAAAAAGGAGTCGGAGTGTACAATAGCCGTTTTAAATGTGCCTATTGAAGAAGCGTCAAGATTTGGTATTATGAACACAAATGATGACGACTCAATTTACGAGTTTGAAGAAAAACCGGCACATCCCAAGAGTACAAAGGCGTCTATGGGTGTATATCTGTTTAATTGGGATGTGCTTAAAAAGTATCTTGAAGAAGATGAAAAAGACCCAAATTCGTCTAATGACTTTGGTAAAAACGTAATTCCCGCAATGCTTAATGACGGACGCAGAATGTTTGCATATTCGTTTACGGGATATTGGAAAGACGTGGGCACAATACAAAGTCTTTGGGAAGCAAATATGGATTTGCTCGACCCGAATGTTCCCATTAACATAAAAGATCCCGATTTTAAAATTTATGCGCGAAATTATGCCAAGCCGTCCACCTTTATTGCAAAGTCGTCGGATATTGACAATTCAATTATTGCCGAGGGATGTACCGTTAAAGGTAAAATTATTAATTCGGTTATTTCGTCGGGCTGCACAATCGGTAAAGACGCGGTTATAAACCACAGCGTAATTATGCCCGATACAATTGTAAAAGACGGTGCTGTAATTGAGTATTCCATTATAGGCGAAAACTGCACGGTAGGCGAAAAGTCGCATATAGGGCAGGTGCCAAAGGATTTAAATGCGGTTAAAAAGAATATATGTGTTGTCGGTAAAGATACCGTTATTGATGACGGCAGCGTAATTAACGAGTAAGGGAGGGTGTTGCATTATGAAAATGAGCGGTATTATTTTTTCAAACATCTACGATACTACAATGGGTGAGCTTACATCACACAGAACGGTTGCGTCTATGCCTTTCGGAGGCAGATACAGATTTATAGATTTTGTTTTATCCAATATGGTTAATTCGGGTATTTTTAATATAGGTATTATAACAAAATACAATTATCAGTCGCTTATGGACCATTTGGGCGGCGGAAGTACGTGGGATTTAAACAGAAAAAACTCAACGTTTTATAT
Source organism: uncultured Eubacteriales bacterium (assembly GCA_900555295.1). Classification (GTDB taxonomy): domain Bacteria; phylum Bacillota; class Clostridia; order UMGS1810; family UMGS1810; genus UMGS1810. The sequence goes on along the minus strand of USKN01000031.1, from coordinate 8,219 downwards.
ACTCCCTCCGTTTTCTACCGGTGTTACAACCGTATATAAAGGTAACCTTGAGGCACTTGCAAATGCTGTTACGTTTTTAAACACCACCAAGCCCGATTATGTGCTTATGTGCGATACAACCGTAATATGCAATATAGACTTTGACAATGCCTTAAAATCGCATATCGATTCGGGTGCGGACGTTACGGTTATTGCCAATAAAAATATTACGTCTTACGAACACGACAGCAGCGACCTTGTTGTGTCGGCTGACGAAGACGGCATAGTAACGGACCTTGCAATAGGATATATGACCGAAAAAGACCCGCTTGTGGGTATGGGTATGTTTATTATAGAAAGAAAAACTCTTCTTAATATCATACATCATTATGTATCCCGCGGACGTTACAGCTTTGAAAAAGACTATCTTATGAGCCGTTTTGTTGACGGTTCGATTAAAATAAATGCGTACAAGTTTGACGGTGAGGTTTTAAGAAACCATAACACGCTTTCATACTTTAAAAATAACTTTAGACTTATGGATGAAAAAGTACGTGCCGATATTTTTAGACCCGATGCGGTTATTCACACTAAAGTACGTGATGAAGCGCCAACGTACTATCATACGGGCTGCGAGGTAAACGATTGCCTTATTGCCGACGGATGCAATGTTTACGGTAATATCGAAAATTCAATTATATTCAGAAACGTTGTAATAGAAAAAGGCGCAACAGTACGCAATTCAATAATAATGCAGGGTACGGTAATAGGTGCCGGTGCAAATATTAACTATGCTATTGTAGATAAAGACGTTACAATATCACCGAGTGCAACGCTTATGGGTGCGTCAAGCGTACCTGCAATTGTGCATAAAGGTGTAACAGTTTAACAGGAGATGATTTTTAATTGAATATTTTATATGTGGCAAGCGAAGCGGCGCCTTATGTAAAGTCGGGCGGATTGGGCGATGTTGCGGGAGCGCTTCCGCCGGAGCTTTGCAAAATAAAAGGTAATAACGTGTCGGTATTTTTGCCGTACTACAAAAAAATAAAAGAAAACCCAACATTCGACATAGAATACGTAACACATTTTTATATGCCGCTCGCGTGGCGCAGTATGTATGTGGGCGTTTTTAAAACCGTTATTAAAAACACGGGCAGGGGTAAAAACAAGCGTGAGGATTTAACATATTATTTTATAGACAACGAATATTATTTCGGTCGTGACGGTCTTTACGGATATCCCGATGACGGAGAAAGATTTGCTTTCTTTTCAAAGGCGGTTTTGGAAGCGGCGGAACACCTTAACATACAGTGCGATATTATACACGCAAACGATTGGCAGACAGGATTTTTGCCGCTTTTTTTAAAGGCGCATTACAATAATGTGGATTGTGTAAAAAATGCCAAAACGGTGTTTACAATACACAACATAGAGTACCAGGGTAAAGCCGACCCCGAATTTTTAACGGAAGTTTTGGGTGTTGACGAAGGCTGGAGAAATGTTTGTACATTTGACAAGCTTATAAATGCGCTTAAATGTGCGCTTGTTTTGTCGGATAAAATAACAACCGTTTCCGACACATATGCGCATGAGTTAAAATATGCATTTTTTGCAAACGGTTTGGAACAGATTTTAAGCGAAAACGAATATAAAACCTGCGGCATAGTAAACGGAATAGATACAAAGCTTTACAATGCCGAAACCGACCCTGAAATTGTAAGCAACTTTAAGGCAAGCGATTTAAGCGGTAAAGCAATATGCAAAGAAAGTTTGCAAAAAGAACTCGGACTTCCTCAAAACCCCGATGTTCCCATTGTTGCTATGATATCGAGGCTTGTAAATCATAAAGGGCTTGAACTTGTAAATTATATGGCAAACGAACTCGGCAATATGAATATACAGTTTGTTGTGCTCGGAACGGGCGACAAGCAGTACGAGGATATGTTTAAATTTATGGAGTATTGCCACCCCGATAAAGTAAGAGCGCTTATTATGTTTGACGCGAAACTTGCAAACAGAATATACTCGGGAGCGGACTTTTTGCTTATGCCGTCAAAGAGCGAACCGTGCGGTTTGAGCCAGCTTATTGCAATGCGGTACGGTACAATACCCATTGTACGCGAAACAGGGGGGCTTGTAGATACTGTTCCGCCCATTAATCCGCAAACACTTGAGGGCAGAGGATTTACATTTAAATTATTTAACGCACACGATATGCTCGGTGCGGTTCAGCGTGCCGCAAGCTTGTTCTTTAACAAAGAAAAGCTTAATGCATTTCGCTCGGCAATTATGAGATACGACAGCTCGTGGAGAGAACCTGCACAAAAATATTATGCGTTGTATAAAGAAATTGCACAATAACAAATGAAAAACGTGTTTTTAAAGACCTCGGTTGCATATAGTTGCATATTATGTAAAAAATACGTTTAGTAACAGTATGGAAGGTGATTTTAATGAAAATTGACAGAAAAACAGCATTCAAGCTTATGGAGGACCACAATCTTAAATATTTTGGATGTGACCTTAAAAGTGCGACAAAGCAGCAAGTGTATAAAACAATGTGCAGCGTCGTAAAAGATATGCTTATAGATAAAAATGCAAAATTTGCCAAAAAGAAAAGCGACAGCGGCGATAAACAAGTATTTTATATGTCTATGGAATTTTTGGTGGGTACATCGCTGCATAATAATTTGTATAACCTTAATGTAGAAGAAAGCTTTAAAGAAGCGCTTGCCGGAATAGGCATAGACATTGAAGAAATATATGATATAGAACCCGACGCAGGTTTGGGTAACGGCGGTTTGGGCAGACTTGCCTCATGCTATATGGACTCGCTTACATCGCAGGGCATACAGGCTACAGGCTATTCAATAAGATATGAATTCGGTATATTTAAGCAAAAAATTATAGACGGCTGGCAGATGGAATTTCCCGACGATTGGCTTAATTTGGGTGATGTATGGCTTATGGCACGCCCCGATGAGTCGGTTGAAGTAAAATTCGGCGGCTATGTTGATGATAAATACGATGAGTCGGGTTATCACCCCGAACTTAAAGATTACAGCTCGGTGATTGCCGTACCGTACGATATGTTTATATCGGGTTACGATACCGACGCGGTAAACAAACTTGTGCTGTGGAGTGCAAAATCACCCAAAAGCCTTGATATGGCGGCATTTTCACGCGGGGATTATGCAAAGGCACTTGAAGAGAACACAAAGGCGGAGGTTATATCAAAAGTATTGTACCCTGCCGATGACCATATGGACGGTAAAATATTAAGAATAAAACAACAATATTTCTTTGTAAGTGCGTCACTTCAAACAATAGTGCGCAGACATTTCAAAAAATACGGCACACTCGATAACCTTGCCGATAAAGTATCGGTTCACATTAACGATACTCACCCGGCACTTTGTGTACCTGAGCTTATGCGTCTTTTAATGGACGAATACAAATACGGCTGGGACGACGCGTGGGCAATTTGCCAAAAAACGCTCTCGTATACAAACCATACTGTAATGAGCGAAGCTTTGGAAAGATGGTCGGAGGGTATGTTCCGTCAGCAGCTTCCGCGTATTTACCAAATAGTTGCCGAAATTAACCGCCGTCTTGTGCTTAATTTGCAGGAAATTTATCCGGGAGATTATGCAAAAATAGATTATATGGCTGTTATTGCAAACGGTGAGGTACGTATGGCTAATCTTTGCCTTGCTTGCTGCCACACAATAAACGGCGTATCAAAACTTCACAGCGAAATACTTAAAAACAGCATTTTCAGAGATTATTACAATATCGATAACAAACGTTTTACCAACGTTACAAACGGTATTGCGTACCGCAGATGGCTTTGTCAGTCCAATCCCGAACTTACAACGCTTTTAAGCGACCTTATAGGTGACGGCTACAAACGCAACTCAAAAGAACTTGAAAAACTTATGAAGTATCACGGTGATGAAAACGTGCTCGAAAAATTAAGAGAGATTAAGTATAACAATAAAGTTAAACTTACAAATTATATTTCACAGGCAAACGGAATTAACATTGACCCCAACTCAATATTTGATATTCAAATTAAACGTTTGCACGAATATAAACGTCAGCTTTTAAACGTACTTCAAATACTTCATATGTACAGAACAATTAAAGAAAATCCAAACCTTGATATTCCGCCGCGTACATTTATATTTGCGGCAAAAGCGTCGGCAGGTTACTTTATGGCAAAACAAATAATTCGCCTTATAGTTGCCGTTTCAAATACAATTAATGCCGACCCTGTTGTAAGAGATAAAATTAAGGTTGTATTTATTGAAGATTATAAAGTATCGCTTGCCGAAAAAATTATTCCCGCAGCCGATATAAGCGAACAAATATCCATTGCCGGTAAAGAAGCGTCCGGTACGGGTAATATGAAACTTATGATAAACGGTGCGGTAACGCTCGGAACTCTTGACGGTGCAAATGTTGAAATATTTGAACAGGTTGGAAACGATAATATATTCCTGTTCGGTCTTAAAGCCGATGAGGTTGAGGATTTGTGGAGAAGAGGCTATTCGCCGCTTGATTATACACGCAGCAATCCTGAACTCAAGGCGGTACTCGATATGCTTACATCAAATGTTTTGGGTGCGCGCTTTGATGATATTTCCAAATCACTTCTTACAAATGCTTACGGTGTTGCCGACGCATATATGACATTGGCGGATTTTGACTCTTATGTAAAAGCACAGCAAAGAGTATCCGAAACATATAAAGATAAACATAAATTCTCAAATATGTCGCTTACCAACATTGCAAAAGCCGGTATTTTCTCTGCTGACCGCGCGGTACTTGAGTATGCCGACAATATATGGCATTGCCGTTAATGCTTTTTTGCGGCTTTGCTTATTGAGAATTTCAGCACGGCGAAAGAGAAAACAAGTCTTTATAAATTGCAGTTTGTTAATTCTCTTTTGACTGACTTGGGGGATTATTATTTATGCGGATTTTGTACGACAGCAGAAACACACTGTACAAAAAACCGTTTGGCTGTGTTGTGCCGGAGCAGGAATGCAGTATAAGCATTCATATTCCGACATACTGCCAAACGGAGACCGCATTTATTAATATAGAAAACGATAACGGCGCATATTGCGATGTGCCTATGAAAAAAACGTCTGTATACGGGGCTTATGACGTGTATACAGGCGTGTTTTCGATTAATGATTGCGGATTGTACTTTTATAAATTTAATATTGTTACAAAAGGTTCAACATTTGATTTATACAAACAAAATGTAAAAGATACCAATATAGGCGAGGGTGATAAATGGCAAATATCCTGCTGCCCCGCTGACTTTAAAACACCCGACGCTTTTAAGGGAAATGTTATATACCAAATATTTCCCGATAGATTTTATAAATCGGAAAAACCAAAAAATCCGGAGCTTTTGTCACACAAACTTACACCGTATCATATGCACGAGAGTATGTATGAGGTGCCTGTGTACACACCCGATGAATACGGGAAAATACTGAACAACGATTTTTTCGGAGGCGATTTGGAGGGTATACGTCAAAAATTAGGCTATATAAAAAGGCTTGGGGTTAATACAATTTACCTTAACCCTATTTTTATGGCATATTCAAACCACAGATACGATACCTGCGACTATAAAAGAATTGACCCTCTGTTGGGCGACGAACAGGATTTTAAGGAACTTTGCGAAAGCGCACATAAAATGCACATAAAAATTATACTCGACGGAGTATTTTCGCATACCGGCTGTGACAGCATATATTTTGACAAAAACAATATATTCGGAAACGGTGCGGTAAGCAATCCAAACTCGCCTTATAAACAATGGTATAAATTTTCGGAGTATCCAAACAAATACGAAAGCTGGTGGGGGATAGACACCCTGCCATGCGTTGACGAACTCAACTCAAGTTATATAGATTATATAATAACGGGTGAGGACAGTGTGGTAAAGCATTGGCTGCGTTTGGGCGCCGACGGATTTCGTCTTGATGTTGCCGATGAACTTCCCGATGAATTTATTAAAATTTTGCGTGATACGGTAAAACAGGAAAAGAGCGACGCTATTGTTATAGGCGAAGTGTGGGAGGACGCGTCGAATATAATAAGCTATTCGGTACGCAGAAAATACTTTTCGGACGCGGAACTTGATTCGGTAATGAACTATCCGTTTAAAAACGCTGTTATTTCGTTTGTTAAGGGTGAAATTACACCCGAAAAATTTGAAGATGAAATAATGACGGTATGCGAAAACTATCCAAAACAGGTACTAGATTGCCTTATGAACAGCTTGTCAACACACGATACAACACGTATTATAACCGAACTCGGCGACGCCGATTTTACAATGACTCGTGACGAAAAGGCATATTACCGACTTGAACCCGATAAATACATTGTTGCGGTTGAACGTGAAATGCTTGCTGTTATGCTGCAGTTTATGCTTCCCGGCAGTGCCTCGGTATATTACGGCGATGAAATTGCTATGCAAGGATTTAACGACCCGTTTAACAGAGAGTATTTTAAATGGCAGGATATTAATATGAATATGCTGGAGTATTACAGGTTTTTCGGCAATTTAAAGAGAACTCATAAGGCACTTAAAGACGGCGATATAAAACTTGAAACATCTGACGGTATACTGTATTTAACACGTTTTACAAAAAATGAGCGTATAACCGCGGTTGTAAATACATCAAACAGAATTATAAACATTAAAACTCCCGTTATTATAGCACATAATGCAACTGTGTATGAGGCAGGTACATTTATTTCGCATAACGGATTTGCGGTTTTTAACGGATAAAACAAAGGAGAGATACTTATGTGGTATAAACTTGATACAAAAGGACTTCCTTTTAAAAAGAAATGGGAAAATTTTTGGTATTATTATAAATGGCATACAATAGCTTTAATTTTTGTAATTATACTTGCGGGATATACAATACGTGACGCGGTTACAAAAGTTCATTACGATTTTAATATTGATATTATAGGTTCTGCCGCATTGCCGTTTGAGTCGACCGATAAAATATCGCAGGCGCTTGAAAAATCGGGTGTGGTTGCCGATAATTACAGTGACGGAAAAATTAATGTGCTTACGGGACTTATATCCGTACCCGCAAAGGGTGAAACAACCGACGGCACGCAGGAGCAGGTGGCACAGGTTAAACTTGCTGTGGGGGAGTCGGTAGTTATAATAACCGACGAAAGATATATGAAAGGTTTGGCCGGCAGCGGAGTATACGACGATATTACATCTGTTGCCGACAAAGCTCAAATACTTCAGGATAAAAGGTATTTGTCGCCCGACGGAAAGGTGATAGGAGTAAAGCTTGACGGCTGCAAATTTTTTGCCGATATTGGGCTTAATACCGACGGGCTTTATATAACAAAACGTATTGCAAACAAGAACGCAAAAAAGGACGAACAAAAAATGAAAGAATATAATAATGCCGACTCTGTCATAGAGTATATTTTGGGTGATACAAATGATAAATGACGACAAGGTACGTATATTGTTTAAAAAGCTAAAAAACGACGGCGATATGTCGGCAAGAAGTGAAATAATAGAGCAATATTTATATCTTGCCGACGCCATTACAAAAAAATATTCTGACCGAGGTGTTGAATACGACGATTTGTATCAGGTGGCATGCGTGGGGCTTATTAATGCCGTCGACAGATACGATATAAGCAAAAACATAAAGTTTTCAACTTTTGCCGTGCCTACCATTTTGGGCGAAATAAAGCGGTATTTTAGAGATAAAGGCTTTTTAATACGTATGCCCAGGCGCATATACGAGGTTTTTAGAAAAGCAAACCGTGTAAAACAGCTTATGGAGCAAAACGGCGACGATGTAACTGTGGCGAAACTTGCAAAAAAAATAAACTATCCCGAAAAAGATGTGTATGACGCACTCAATATTTACGCGGCAATTAATGCAAAATCGCTTGACCGTGCCGTATGCACAAACGAAAATATACCGCTTAAAAATGTTATAGGTATGGATAACGATGATTTTTTGATTGTGGAAAACAGAGATTTTTTATGCTATATATTACGAAACCTGTCGGCGGGCGAAAAAAAATTGCTTACGGACAGGTTTTATAAAAACAAATCCCAAAAGCAAATAGCGGAGGAAAACGGCATATCGCAAATGACGGTAAGCCGTAATGAAAAAAAACTCCTTGAAAAAATAAAAAAATTGTACATAGAT
>USKN01000030.1 GCA_900555295.1 uncultured Eubacteriales bacterium | reverse complement strand
TATGATACAATTAACACATAAAATTCGGAGGTTTAAGTATTATGAGAAATTTATCATCGGTTTCCGAGATAAAAGAAATATTAAAAGAGAGCGGGTTCAGGTTTTCAAAATCGCTCGGTCAAAATTTTCTTGTTGACGAAAATGTGCTTTCTGATATAATAAACGGCGCATGTATTACAAAAGATACAAATGTTATAGAGATAGGACCGGGTTTTGGAACGCTTACACAACAGCTTTGCCTTAATGCAAAAAAAGTTGTTGCGGTTGAAATAGACAGTACGGTTATACCCGTTTTAAAGCAAAATACGGCAGAATTTAATAATTTATCGGTAATTAATGCGGATATACTTAAAACAGATATAAATAAACTTGTTGAGAATGAGTTTGGAGGTGGAACGGTAAAAATTGCAGCAAACTTGCCGTATTATATAACCACCCCCATAATTATGGGACTTATAGAGCAGGAACTGCCCATAAGCAATATTGTGGTTATGATACAAAAAGAGGTTGCAGACAGAATAGCGGCCAAACCGTCTACCAAAGATTACGGTGCATTAACCGTTGCGGTTAATTTTTACAGTGTGCCGCAAATAATTGTAAATGTTCCGCCGTCATCTTTTATACCTCAACCCAAAGTGTCGTCGTCAGTTATAAAACTGCAGATGAGAGATAAGCCGCCCGTTGATGTAAAGGATAAAAAAATGTTTTTTAAAGTTGTAAAGGCATCATTCGGTCAGCGGCGAAAAACGCTTTTAAACGCGCTTTCAAACAGTCCGTCGTTTGCAATGGGCAAAGATGAAATATCAAAAATGCTAGAAAGTATATCAATAGACGGCAGACGCAGAGGCGAAACTCTTAATATGGACGAGTTTGCAAATATTGCAAATAACATTCGGTAGGTTTTTAAAATGAATAAATCGGATATAAGAAAATACTATAAAAAACTTCGCCTTGAATTGCCGAGTGTTACAGCGGCGCAAAAAAGCAAGAACATATGCAATAAAATAAAGCGTACCGAGGTTTTTAAATGTGCCGAAAACGTAATGATATATTTGCCGTTTAACGGAGAAGTTGATGTGCTACCTTTGGGATACGAATGTATAAAAACAAACAAAAAGCTTTATGTACCGTTGGTGTGCGGCGATACAATGAAAGCGTGCAGGGTGTACGGATTTGATTTTGAAAAAGATTATGCAAAAAACAAATTTGGCATATATGAACCGCTTAATACGTGCGAATGTGTAAATGCGGATATGCTTGATTTAATAATTGCGCCCGCCGTTGCGGCAGATACACAAAATACACGTTTGGGTTACGGCGGCGGATATTACGATAAATTTTTGTGTAATGCAAACGTATGTACATTTGCGGCGTGCTATGATTTTCAAATTGTAAAACCTCCGTTGTATATTCCGCGCGGTGAGTTTGATATACAAATGGATTATGTGTTTACAAATAATTGATTTTGGAGGTATTGCTATGAAAAAAATTGGAGTGTATGCTTTATACTTTTTGCCCCAAACGCAGTGCGTTTTATGAGGACGAAAACAAAAACGTGTCGCTTGTATTCAATGACGGTGCAAACATTCTTTATTTTTTAAAAGATAAATTTGAAAATCTTTTAAAAGACGTAACACCTGTTATTCCGAGTACGGATGATTGGAAAGAACATTTTCAAAATCAGTTTATGACGGTTATCGATTCGTACGAAACCGACGATTACGGTTTTTATTATATGTATCAGCCCAATTTTCACGGTGCAACACAGCTTATGTACCGCATTGCAAAAGACGGAAGTTTAATAGATTATGGAGAAAATTTTGAGTCGGTAAGTTTATACGGGCAAAAAACATACGACAATGTTGTAATAGATAAAGTAAACCAAAAAGTAACATTCAGATATGATAAAAATTATGAAATAGATTTAAAAACGAGTGAGTTAAAAGCTCAATAATTATAAAAAAATATGTAATAAAACGGTGCCTTTGTAAAAAAGTACCGTTTTTTTTGTCAAAAGTGAAAAAAAGTATACAAACTTGAAAATAAAGTGCATTGATGAAAAAAACACAATGTGATAAAATTTAAGTATACAAAAGAACAATTGTTATTCAATTTATATGATGGGAGGAAGCTTGATGAAAAGCAAAACAAAAACACGGCATTCAAAATTTAACAAAAGGGATATGCAGCTTTATTCCCTTTGTGCAATTCCTATGCTGCTGGTGTTATTATTTAACTACTTGCCTATGGCAGGTATTATAATAGCTTTTAAAGATTATAAGTACAATAAAGGAATTTTTGGAAGTAAATGGATAGGACTTGATAACTTCAGGTTCCTTTTAAAATCTCACGATTTTGCACGTATTACGTGGAATACTCTTGAACTTAACGCAATTTTTATTGTTGTGGGTATTATTGCAGCGGTACTCGTTGCAATACTTATGTTCGGTCTTAAAAGCCGTCTTGGTTCAAAGGTATACCAAACAGTACTTATTACCCCGCACTTTATGTCATGGGTTATTGTAAGTTACATTGTATACGCATTTTTAAGCCCGTCGTACGGTATGGTAAATAAAATTATTGAAGCATTTGGCGGCAAGGGCGTTGAATGGTATTCAAGGCCTGCGGCGTGGACATACATACTTTTAATTTGCTCGGTATGGAAACACGTAGGAATGGACTCAATTGTTTATTATGCGGCGCTTATGGGTATAGATTCATCGCTTTTTGAGGCGGCGCGTATAGACGGAGCAAACAGACGTCAAATTATGCGGAATATTACAATTCCGTCGCTTGTTCCCCTTATTACAATTTTAACAATTTTAAAAATAGGCAGCATATTCAGAGCCGATTTCGGTTTGTTCTATCAGGTAACACGAAACGTTGGTACGCTTTATTCACGAACGGACGTTATAGATACATACGTATACCGTGCTATGCGTGAAATAGGCGATATGGGCATGTCGTCGGCAGTAGGTCTTGTTCAGTCGGTGGTAGGTTTTGTTTTGGTAATGGTTACAAACTATACGGCTAAAAAAATTGACCCCGAAAGTTCGTTGTTCTGATATAAGGAGTGTGATATAAAATGGAAAAACAAGATACAGGTGTACAAATTGCACTGCATATATTATTTATAGTTTTAAGCATAATGTTTATTATACCTCTTATTATGCTTGTGAGTGCGTCATTTTCGGTTGAAAAACAAATTATGCTGTTTGGTTACGGAGTACTTCCCAAAGGATTTACTTTGGACGCATACAAATATGTGTTAAAAGACGCAACGGCGCTCCTTGATGCATACAAAGTTACAATTATATTTTCGTTTACAACAATGGTTCTTGCAACGCTTTTAATGTCTATGATTGCATATCCTCTTACAAAAAGTTATTTAAGGGGCAGAGGCGGTATATCGTTTTATTTGTTCTTTACAATGCTGTTTTCGGGCGGTATGGTACCTATATACATACTTATTACGCAATACTACAGACTTGCCGATACAATTTGGGTGTACATACTTCCGGCACTTATAAACCCGTGGTACGTGTTTATGCTGCGAACATTTTTTGCCGGACTTCCCGATTCCATATCGGAGGCGGCAACGGTTGACGGTGCGTCGGAATACAGAATTTTCTTTACAATAATTTTACCGCTGTCAAAACCTGTTTTGGCAACAGTTGCACTCTTTACATTATTAACAAAATGGAATTCGTGGATGGAATCAATGCTTTATATTAATAAACGCGACGATTTAATAAGCTTACAGTACTTACTCCAAAAAATAATGAAGGATTTGCAATTCTTGCTCGAGGCACAGCAAGGCGGGGTATCGGACGCGGCTATGGATATGTCAAAAATACCAGGTGAAACGGCAAGAATGGCAATGGCAGTACTTGCGGCGGGCCCCGTGCTTGTTATATTCCCGTTCTTTCAAAAATACTTTACAAGAGGTTTAACCGTAGGTGGTGTAAAAGGCTGATTGCGCAAAATGCGGTTTAATACGCATTACATAATTAATATGTATACGGAGGTTGCAAAATGAACAAAAAAACAAGAAATGTTATAAGTGTTTTTCTTGCGGTATTAATGTTTATGTGCGTTCCGTTTTCGGCACTTGCGGCAGTAAATGAAGTTACTGCCGCAGCGTCGAACAACGGCGGATATAACATATACGCAGAAGGCAGGACTGATGTAGCCGGCGGAAATGTTACTTTTTTACTTAAAAAAGCTAACGGTGAAATAGGTTACATAGACCAATTAAACGTAAATGCCGACGGAATGTATTACACAAAATTTAAATTCGGCGGCAATATAGACGATTATAAGGCATATATAAAAGACGGTTCGGGTGCGGCGTCATCTCCCGATATTGCATATGCCGAAAAAGGCGGTTTTTCATCATATAAAATAGATGTTACCGGAAGTGCCGTTGACAGGCTTGCGCCGAGCGAGGGCGATATTGTAAATGTTGCGCTTGCAATTAAAAATAAATACGGCGACAGCGGCAGTTTATCGCTTACCGTTGCGGCATACTCAAGCACAAACGAGCTTTTGGGTGCGGCAAATGCCGATATGACATATGATTATTATGATGTTGACGCAAATCTTAAAAAATGCTTTGATAAGTTTACCGTACCCACAGGAACGGCAAAACTTAAAGTGTTTGTATGGAAAAGTATGGTAAACCTTTTACCTCTTACAGACTCTAAGAGCGTTAAAGTTGGCGATACAACATTTACCGATAACGGCAAAAGCGCCGATGACCCGTGGGTTGTAGGATTTGTGGGTGACAGCAATACTCATCACGCAAATTGGCTTCCTTATATGGAACATTATTATAACACGCGCTATCCCAACAGAAACATTAAGTTTTTAAGCAAAGGTATTTCGGGTGATACGGCAAGCGGTGCAATTAACCGTTTTAATTGGGATATATTCACAGGTGACAGAGAAAATCTTAAACAGTGCGACGAAATAACATTTATGTTTGCTCCCAACGACGCTTCAATATCGCTTTATGCGGGCAACCGTGACGGAAGTGAGGAGGCACACAAAAACAATCCCGCAAAATGGGAAAAGATTAATGCTTGTATAGATAATTACGAAAAGGCTATACAGTACTGCAACGAAAACAATATAAAAATAAATGTTGTAACATATTGTGCGTATGACGAAAGCAACAGATTTGAAACAGAGTATGCGTCAAATGTTGACGATTGGTTCGGCCTTAATTGGGCAGAGGGTGAAATTGCCAAAGGCGTAAGAAAACTTGCCGAAAAATACAATCTCAACTTAATAGATATGTACGAACTTACAAGCGAGTACAGCTCGTCAATAAGAAACAACAATCCGTCTGTTACAAAAGTATTCACGGGCGGCGACAGACTTCATATGTCGGATGTCGGCGGATATTTGTTTGGATATTTAATGGCACGTTCGCAAGACCCCAACAACGAGGTTGCACGTGTTGAAATTACCGCAGGCGGCGAAAGCAATGCATATAATGCCGCAATTAATGTAACGAGCAATACAGCCGAGGGTGTAGAGTATACATACAAAGCAAATGCGCTCCCGATTGCCGTAAGCTCGCAGTATAAAAAAATCAAATCGGATTTCGGTATTGATTTATCGGAGTCGGTAAACCGCGAAATAATAAAGGTTGCAGGTCTTAATTCGGGTAAATATGAAGTAAGATTTGACGGTACGGCAATAGGCGAGTATACATCGGGTGAGCTTGCAAACGGCATTAATATTGCCGAAAACGGCTTAAACCCGGGTCAAAAGCAGTCGCTTAATTCGTATAGCATAACTGCAAACAGAATAAAATATGCAACCGACTCGGAACGCGAAATAAGATATATTGCTATGGTTGAGCAAAGCATTGTAGACAAGCTCAAATTAGATACGTCAAAGAGTTACACAACCGAGGAGTGGCTTGCATTTGCACAAGAAGCGGGATATTCTTCATATAAAAGTTATTCAACAAACAAACCCAAAGAACAGGAATTTATAAAAACATTTAACCAAAGATACACCGAGGAAAGAGAACTTGCAAAGCCCGCATCTCACAGCGTAAGTATAGTACGTGTTTCGGATGAACCGCTCACACCTGCAAAGCTCTACCTTGTGTCACATTCACAGTGTGCAAACTACAGTGAGAGTTATTGGTATCCGCGTTCAGGATGGGGACAGTTTGTGGGAGAACTTTTTGACTCAAACATAACCGTTGTAAATAAAGCAAGATCAGGCTGGAGCTTAAAGGCATTTACAATTGCACCCAACGGCGCCGATAAAAAATATATGAAAAATGCATACGGTGTAACTGATTATGCAACATATATGTCAAACAAAGATAAACTTTACAACCCCGAAAACAGCGTATGGGCAAATATAAAATCCGACCTTACAAAGGGCGATTATGTGGTAATAAGCCACGGCATAAACGATTACGCTCAAACAAGCTGGGATGTAAAAGACGAAAGCGGCAATATTGTATATTCGTGGGCGGAAACAATAGATGAATACAAACAAACATTCAGAGATGTTGTAGCGGATATTAAACAAAAAGGTGCAATCCCCATAATTGCGACAGATGTATCGAGTGTTAACCAAACTCTTGATCAAACATCAAAAAACTATTATGAAGCAACAAAAGAAATTGCACAGGAATTAAACGTGCCGTTTGTTGATATGTACACCCCTCACAGAGAGGCATATTTGCTTGATATCGATACATTTTTAAACACAAACAATATTACACCCGCACTTCTTAAAAGCTGTCAGGAAAAAGGCGGTACGTTCGGTTCGTATTGGCTGGAGGGCAATAATATTAACACAACGGACAGAGTGCATTTGTCGGTGGACGGAGCAAAATATGTTGCAAAGCTTTTTGCCGACGGACTTAAAAATACACAAAGCCCGTTAAAAAGATATTTAAAATAAAAAAAGTAAAAGGAGATGTATGTAATGAAAAAAATGAGAACAATTAAAACGGTTTTGGTAGTTTTGCTTGCATTTATTACGGTTTTTGGCTGTGTAGGCTGCAGCAAAAATGATGATGAGGTTGTAACGCTTGTGTGGTATTTGCCCGGTTCAAAACAGGACGATACACAGGCGGTATGTGACGAGGTTAATAAAATAACCGAACCCGAAATAGGCGTTAAACTTGACATTCAATACATTGAAAAAGCAGATTTTACAGAGCGTATGCAGCTTATAATGGCATCGCAGGACGAATTTGACTTGTGCTTTACGGGATTTGTAAATCCTTATCTTAACGGTGTAAGACGAGGCGGATTTGTTGAAATTGACGACCTGCTCGACAAATACGGCAAAGACCTTAAAAAATTAATTCCCGATTATATATGGGAAGCCGCACAGGTTGACGGTGAAACATATGCCGTTCCCTGCTATCAGGCAATGACAAAATCAAGAGCAATATATTTTCAAAAGGCACTTGTAGACAAATATAACTTTGATGTTTCAAAAGTAAAGAAAATGGAAGATATTGAACCGTTCCTCGAAAAAATAAGAGATAACGAACCCGAATATTTCCCCATTTTACTCCCGGGTGTTGAGTATTTTTATGATGACCCGTATAAATACGAAGAAACATCAATTACAAATGTAACAATCGACAAAACAACAGATAAACTTGTGTTTGAACAGGATCAGCCCGAAAGAGCACAGGCACGTGCAAAAATTAAAGAATGGTACGATAAAGGATTTATAAGAAAAGACGTTGCCGTTGCACAAGCTACACAGCAAACCGCTTATGCTTGCTGGTGCACCGACGGTTACCGTCCCGGTGACCTTAAAGAAAGAGAAGTAGGTTACGGTGTTGATTTGGTTGCGGCACAGCTTACCGATTATTACCTTTACAGAACAGGTGCTACAACTACTATGACGGCTATAAGCGCTACATCAAAGCACCCTGAAAAAGCTATGGAGTTTTTAAATCTTCTCAATACAAACTCTGATATATTTAACCTTGTTGCATACGGCATAGAGGGTAAACATTATGAAAAAGTTGACGATACACATATAAGAAAGCTTGCCGACTCAAAGTATAATCCCGGTGACGTTTGGAAATACGGCTGTATGTTTACAGGTTATATGCTTGAGGGTATGGACGACGATTTGTGGGATCAGATTAAAAAGATTAACAATGAATCACAAAAAGGTGTGTTAAACGGTTTTGTTGCCGATACAACACGTGTAAACACAGTTATATCGCAAATGAGCAATATTACAAGCGAATACCAGAGTCTTAACAACGGAACAGCTGCCGATTTGGAAAAGGCTACTGCAGAAGCAAACGCTAAATACGAAAAAGCGGGTAAAAAAGATTTAATGGATTTTGCAAATGAAGTTGTGGGCGATTATTTAAAGGAGAATAAGAAAAAATAATGAAAAAGTTTATAAATATTCTTACAGCTTTTATGGTAGCCGCAAGTATTCAAACTGCAGGTGCCGCAGATATATCGCAAAACAGCTCAACAAAAAATGTTTATGTTGAGGGTAATGCGGCGGTTGCGGCAGGCAAACAAATAACGCTTGTAATGGCAGATAAAAATGCCGATAAATCAAATCTTTCGTTTAACGATATTAAATATATTGAACAGTTTGATGTGAAAAGTGACGGAAGTTATGCCATAAAATTCAAATACAGCGGCGACGCGTCACAAACCAAAATGTATTTAAAATACAACGGTGAATTTATAAACGATACGGTTGTTGAAAGCAAGTATACCATGCAGCTTGCGCAGGGTGATGTGGTATTGCTGTCGAGCGGCAACAAGGCATTTGAGAAATCAAACTCAAATGCCGAGCCGAGTGAATACAAATACGAGCGTACAATAAACGGTAAAACATATTCGCATACGTTTACGCAGGATTATGAGGCTGATACCGCCGAGGGTGTAAAAGCCGTTGTAAACCTTAAAAACAAATACGGCTTTTCGGAACAAATTAACATAATTGTTGCGTGCTATGATGAAAAAGGCGCTCTTTGTGATTGCTATGTCGACACAAAGACACTTCCTTACGGCGAAAACGGCGAAAGCTTTAACGACGAAACAGCCGTGTACAATGTACCTGCCGAAACAAAAACGGCAAAGGCTTTTGTAATAGGCTCGTTTAATGATTTGGTTCCGTATACAAAAGAAAGCGACGGCACGCTCGATAAAATAACGCTGTTTTGCGTGGGTGACTCAACGGGGCAGGATTGGAAAGCCGAGTCGTATCCGCAGGCAGGCTGGGGTACATTTATTAAAGATTATTTTTCAAGTGATTATGTAACGGTTGTAAACAACTGCCAATCGGGTGCGTGGGCACAGGCAATTGTTGATAATGATACGGGTGATAAATGCTACGGAAACGGCAAATGGAAAAAAACTATGGATGCCGCAAAACCGGGAGATTATATACTTGTATCGCTCGGAATAAACGATGCGTACAAATACGGCCCCAACGGTATGGCACCCGAACAGTGGTTTGCACAAGGGCTTACCAAAATGATTACCGACGCAAAGGCAAACGGTATTAATATTGTTATGTGTTCTAAAATTCACACGGGTGAAACTTTAACCGACATAAGCGATAAAACCAAAGTTATGATTGACACAATGCGCTCGGTATGCGAAAAAAACGATGTTGTATTTTTAAATATTTTCGATAATATTGAGAAGCATTTTAACGACATTGGCGATTTGGCAAAAGTACGCAGCAAGTACTTCCTTGAAAGAGATACATTCCTTCAGAGCGAAGATACCGAATTTGGGTTTGGGCTTACTCAAGAAGAAGTAGACAATCACAGCAACAGCTATATAAGTGACTCGTCAAAAAGCGGAAAAGACTATACCCACACAAATGTACGCGGTGCAAATTTAACCTGCCGTGCAATAAAAGAGGAACTTGAAAAGAGTACATCGGCGTTAAAATACTACTTAAAGGAGAAATAAAAAATGAATTGCTCTACAGGTAAATTTATTGATAACGGAAAAGGCTTTGAAACCCAAAACAATGTAACCGATTTTCCAATGACAAACGTTTTGTATAATCTCGACGGCTTTGTAAGCGAAATATATCAAAACGGAACGGTTAGCGCAACGTATCAGTTTAAAGATAGCGAAACGGTGCAATTTACCGATAAAAACAATACAACAATTTATTTTAAAGACGATAAAAGCGGTGAGGTTTGGTGTACGGGCGGATTTCCGTATGTAAACAAAGTAAGCGGTTTTAAATGCACGCATTATGACGCTTATACCGAAATATCATCGGTTAAGGACGGCATTTTTACCAAAATCCGCATTTTTGTTCCAAGTAAAATATCGGGTGTGGTATATACCGTAACTGTTGCAAATAACTGCAGTGAGGCGCGCAGTATTTCAGTTGTGCCTGCATACAGAATGTGTCTTACGGGATTTTCGGCACCCAGATTTTGCGACGGTCAAAATCAAACGTCGTACGGTAATTTCAGCAAAAAAGCCAACGGTTATTATTACAATAATTTAAACCCGTGGAGCAAGATTAAAAACGACAAATACAGCGCAATTTTGTGTACCGACGCGGAAGTTAATTCGTTTGAGGGTGAAGAAATGAGATTTTTCCGCTCAAACGACAGTTTAAGCTATCCGTATGAGCTGTTAAATCAAAATGAACTTTGCGGAGGTCTTGCGCTCGGCGGTAAACCGTTTGCGTCGCTTATGGTAAAGCTTAATCTAAAACCCAACGAAACAAAAACGGTTAATTTTTGCGCGGCGCTTGTTAAAGACGAAAACGAGGCGGCAGACGTATATCAAAGTATTAAGACGGGCGAATGTGCCGAAAAATTGTTTGGCGACACCGTAAACACAATTAGAGAACGCTTTTCGGGTGTTACAATAAATACACCCGAAAAGAAATTTGATTATTTTGTAAATACCTGGCTTAAAAAAGGATTGGAGTATTGCCTGCGCAAAAAAGACGCCACGCGTGATAATTTGCAGTTTGCAAACGGACTTATTATAAATGAGCCCGATAATATAAAGCAAGAACTTATTAAAATACTTACATATCAATATAAGGACGGGCATACGGTACGTTCGTGGTTTCCTATGGATAAAACATATTATTCCGACGGTCCTATGTGGATAATTATGACGGTTTGCGGATATCTTAAATATTCAAACGATATGGAATTTTTAAACTTAACCGTTCCGTATTTTGACGAGGGTGAGGGCAGTGTTTACGAACATTTGCAAAAATGTATTGAACGAATTGACTCTGACCGAGGCCCGCATAAAATACCGCTTGCACGATTTGCCGATTGGAATGACGCGCTCAATTTGTCGGACGAAAACGCAGAAAGCGTATTTATGGCAATGTCGTTTGGATATATGCTTTTGGAGATGATTGAGCTTGAAACATATTTAAAGCACAATGACGAGGCGGACAAGTATAAAAAAATGCACGCAGACCTTAAAACTCTTGTAAATGATGTTTGCTGGGATAATGACGTAAATTATTACATACGCGGTTTTTCAAACGGCAAACGCATAGGTGCATCCGAGTCTGACGGTTCAAAGATATATGTTAATCCTCAAAGCTGGTCTGTTATAGGCGGCATTGTAACAGACGAAAGACTGCCGCACATACAAAAGGCGGTATGCGATTTAATTGAAACCGATTACGGATGTATGGTAAACTATCCGGCATATGATAAATATAGTGACCAAATAGGCAGAATAAGCGCACAATTGCCCGGAACGGTTGAAAACGGTGCGGTATACTGCCACGCAACAAGCTTTAAGGTTTATGCCGATACTCTTTTGGGCAACGGAGATGACGCTGTACGTGATTTGCTTAAAATTATGCCCGATAGCGATAAAAACCCCGCAAGCACATCGGGAGCGCTGCCGTATGCAATGACAAGTTCATTTGATTTAAACGAGCATACAAGAGGCAGAGCGGGCAGACCGTGGCTCACGGGCAGTCAATGCTGGACAATGAATACAATTGTTGAGGGCATTTTGGGAATAAAAAAATCATACGGCGGTTTAAAAATTGCACCCGCATTTCCAAGCGAGTGGAACAGTGCACAGTGCCACATAAAAAGGTATAATGCAGAGTACATTATTTCAATAAACCGCACCGGTACAAAACAAATAACGGTTGACGGTACCGATATTTTGGGAGATATTATTCCGTTTTTTAATGACGGAGTTCATAACATACAAGTTAATTTTTAAAATACTAACATTACTTACATTTAAATTTCTTGAGTTTGGGCAATAGATAGTTAAAAACCTCTTGCCCAAAACAAATGACGTTCGGCATTGGTATTTGCCGAACGTCATTTGTTTATTTTGTTTTTTTATGTTTTCTCATTTTATATTGAGTAGGCGATTCGTTATATTTTTTTTGGAATACTTTTGCAAAGTAGTGTTGGTTATCAAATCCCAATTCGGTAGATATTTCGTTAATTGTTTTATCGGGATAGTAAAACAACAATTCTTTTGCCTTTGAAAGCCTGAAATTATTTATATATTTTATTGGTGTGGTATTAAGCACATTTTTAAATAAACGAATAAGCTGTGTGCGTGATGTACTGCAATAACTGCATAAATCGTCAAGCGATATTTTTTCGGTATAATGCTTTGACACATAGTGTATGGCATTATCGATTTTTACCGATGAGTTTGTTTGTTCATTAAGCTGCAAGTCTTTTGCTATGTTCTGTATGTTTTGCTGTGACGCTTCAATTAAAAGAGAAAATATAATAGAGCATAGCTGCAAATTATACATTATCGATTTTGAGCGTGTATACTCGTTAAAAGCATTTATAAGCGTTGTTACCGTTTTTTTATTTAATCCTGTATTATAGTTTTGCAAATAAACCGTATTCATTTGAAAAATGGATTTTTGGCGGTCGGTAACCTCAAAGTTAAGTTCCTCGTACTTTTCCATTATTTCGCTTTTTATACGGTTAAAAGACATATTTTTTATTCCGCCGGCAACCGAAAAGTGAATGTACCACATTACGGGTTTGGTATCGTCGGCAGGTTCGGGACAATACATATGATTTGCAGGTATAAAAAACAAGTCGTTTTCGCGCAGGGAATACGGCTGTTCGTCAAGATGCATTGTAACCTCTCCTGATTGAACAAGAATTAAAATATCCGAATTATTTACAAGCGGAAGCATATATTCATCCAGCGGAGCAATATAAAAATCATTTATTATAGGAAATTGATTAAGTTCAAATTTATAATACATTTTCTAAAACTCTCCTAAACTCTCTCTTGTTTTTATTATACCATAAGTGCAAGCCGCAATCGGCTTGTTTCACACCGGTTCAATAAA
>USKN01000029.1 GCA_900555295.1 uncultured Eubacteriales bacterium | reverse complement strand
ATTACTAAAATTAAATTTATTAATACAAAATTAAACATAAATAAAAATTTGATGAATAGAATAAAAATAAGGAATAAAATAAAAAATTATACAATAAACGGGGTGGTAAATATGAGTGTATAAAAATTAAAACCTGTATTAAATATAATAAAGAAAGGATAAATAATTATGAGAAAAACTTGTAAAACAATAAGTATTTTGTGTGCGGCAATATTAATTAATTGTATTTTATTCGGCAACATAAAAATATATGCCGAAAAAAATGAAAATGAAAGTAAAATAATAAACTTTTCAATGAATGTCATAAGTAATAATCAAATAAAAGACGATATGAAAACATCGGCAGTTCTTAAAACGGTTAAAGACGCATCATTAACATCGGGAATAATTCAAAACGGTATTTACTTGGATGGTAACGGTTCGTATTTGCAATACAGCGGTGACGGAATTATAAAAAATAAAATCAGACTAAGCTGTTCAATGTGGATTAAACCAAAATTTAATTCACAGTATAACGGAATAATGCCCCTAATACATACCGATAATATGGATTTGTTTATAAATTGCAGTGACGGTACATTGCAGCTTAACGCATATTCGAATATGGTTTTAAAATCTGATTGTTCACTAAAAAACGATAAAGACGATAAATGGTATAATATAGTTTTAACGTGCGACAGCGGAAATATTGAATTGTATATAAACGGTAAATCGGATAAAAAAATAAATTTTACGGCTTTTAAAGGTATAAACTGTAAATCTGCACTTGTGGGCTATGACGGTACCGATTATTTTTGCGGAAATACAGACGAGCTGTGTGTATATAATAAAGCTCTCAATAAAGATGAAGTATATGAAATATATAACAGTGTATCCAAAAGTATTACCGATTGGGATTATACAAGCTATCCTGTTGTATCGTCATACCCAAACGGTATTTCAGCGGTAAGACCCGAGCTTTTTAAAGAGAGTAAAATATCAAAACCCATAGAAACGGGATTTGAAAGCAGAAACGAAATTAATGCCGTAAAAGATGATAATAAAAATAATCAGCTCGAAATAACCGAAGATTGTAATTTAGGAAAATTTGCACTTAAAATCACAAAAAATAATTCGGATATTATACCCATAAAAGAATCGGAATTTTTTAAAACCTCCGCAACATCGCAAATTATAAAACCTGATATAAGTACAAATACCGTTATGTTATCAGCGCCTTTGACTGTTGCAAATAACAAAGTATGCGTTACGTCAACCGATAAAACGGTTAAAATATCGGGAACAGGCAATGCCGAAAAAAATACTTCCGTTTTGGTAAAAAAGGGAGAAGATATTGCATATGTGGAACAAACAAAAACCGATTTAAACGGGCAATATCAATTTGAATTTAATGTAAAAGAATACGGTGATTATACATTAAAAATTGGCGGTTGCTATGACAGTGTGTACGAAAGTTCTTTTTCGGTAACAAAAAGCGGCTCGGTTAAACCGAGTGAAATAACACCTCATACCGAAGAAATTGAAACAAAATGTAACTACTATAATATTATGGTAAAACCTATGTATAAATCGGAAAATATATCATTTTATGTTAAAATGCTTGTAAATGACCAAAACGGTAACCAAAGCGAGAAATATGTGTTAATAAAAAGCGATTTAAACGGTGACGGTGTATTTGAAGTGGGCGAAGATTTAAGCCGCGGCAAATGGCAAAATGTTGAGCTTAATTTATTAAATGTTGAAGGGCAATATACAGAAGGAATTGCCGCAGGACTTTATATGACGGCAAACAACGGCTCAAGCTGGAATTTTGATGATATAACATCGGGTTATAAAAAAATAAATTCATCAAACGTTGACCTTGCAAAACTTGCCAACTCAAATGTTGTTTTTGATAATAAGGTATTACATTTTTCAAAAGCGGGAACAGACGGAAAATATTTTAACAATAATCCTACAGTAACAACGGGCGGTATAAATACAAATGAAAAATTAACGTCTGTTAATATAAAATCAACGTCCGAAAGATTAAACGAAACAGTAAATACCAATAAAGAAACAGGCAAAATTATATATGATGATGAGTTTTCATATAATACCGGTACAAACGGCTCAAATAATTATGCAGTCAGTGAGGACGGAGCAGGCAAGCGTGTTTTAAAGGTATATAAGAGAAAAAATATACCTTCTTATTTGGGTAATAATTCAACAACAATTAATAAACTCAACGGTGAAAAAAGAATACGGTTGTATTTAAAAAGATCGAGTCAATTAGGTGTAAATACAGAGTGTAACGGTAAAACCACAACATATAATTCAGAGTATGTGGTAACTGATTGGTATGACAATGATGTAACTCTTTATATGGACGGATCAAAAAATTTAAATAAATATTGGAATTTGCTTGCAATAGAGTACGAAAAAGAAGAAAGTGAAAAAGCATTTCTTTTAAATTCAACAGAAAGCGCATATTATAATTTGGGTGATGCATACTCAAACGACAGAGCAAAAATTACATTTAATTATTCGTATTATTATAATGAAAAATCCACAATTCAATATTTGGGTATTTCGTTGTGTGATACTGCTTCAAACGAAACATATTATACAACAGATGTAACTGTTTTACCCAACCGTGATGTACAAACAGCCAATATAATAGTACCCAAAATAAAACCGGGAAGTTATGTAAAAATAGTAAATCTTATTGATGAAACAGATGATAAAAAAGATGATGAAGTATTAATTACGGATTTTAAAATGTATGAAATTACACAAAATGATTGGGATTTAAGAAGTTCGTATATTAATAAAATCGTAAGAGAAGATGTTTATTACGGAGTAAATTACACAGATTCGTATGTAAAAGATGTTAAAAGCAGTTTAACCGATGAAAACAGTTATGCAGTAATCAATAAAAATGCAAAAGGAATATATAATGACAGTAATACATCCGTTAAATATACCTATAACGGAGGTCATTATGTACTTAAATTTATTGTATTGGATACCGTTATGCCGTATGTGTATATTAACAATACAATACAGTGGCTCGGATACGGTGAATATGACGTATATGTTGATGATTTAAAATCGGTGGAAATTACAAAAAATAAAAAAATATTTTATGTATCAAAAACCGAATATTACGAAGACTGCAACGCAAATAACATAAATTATTGCTATGTGCATGGCTTATACGATAAGTATGATTTAAGCAAAAACAACGATAAAGTGTATTTTAAAAATTATTATGATAACGGATATCTTTACAGTTATAATTTTAATACAAAAGAATATAAACGCATAACCGACTGCACTGTTGATAATTTTGTTGTAAGCAGCGACGAAAAAAACGCATTTGCGGAGTGTAACGGCAAATATTATTATATTGAATTTGAAACGGGCAAAAAACACAATATATCTTTGGAAAGCAGTATATATATGGTTAAATTTAACTCTAAAGGCGAAATGTTTGTTTGCACAAAAGACAGTAATAAAAAAGTAAACCTTTATATTTACAGTAATTATTCACTTGATAATATATACATTGGTAAAAATGAATACAGCGACAGTTTGAAGTTTGAATTTGATTCTTCCGGAGATAATATTATACTTAAAGACAAAGAAACAATAATATTACAAAGATATAATAATGTTTGGACGTACAAAACAATAAATATTATTATAGAAAAAGCCGTTTTATCCGATGATTTAAATACTGTTTATTACATAAACACCAATAAGTTATATTCATATGATATTAATACTCAAAAAGGAGCGTATATTTTTGAAGCAAATTCGGTGTATAAGGCAAAAGACGGCAATTTAATATGTGAATACGGTAATCGTTACTTTTTGTATAACCCCGTATCGGGCAATAAATACGATATATTAAAAGAAAGTGTGTACGCAAATAATTTTAATTATTCTGCCGAAAACGATATTATTTCGTTTATTACATTAAGTAATGCCGTGGCAAGATATTTGTTTAACGACAGTAAAACCGAAGCAAAATACGCAATGTCGTTTGACGGTAAAAATAATTGGTATTCGTATTTAAACGGACGCTGGGTAAAAGTATCTTCAAGCAAAACTCCGCAAATAAACGAAATGGAATCATACGGTATGACGGCGGAACAAGTAAATCAAATATCACCTGCGGCATTTGCCAAATTGTACAGTAACGGCGACAGTATTTTAACGGTTGATTTTGCGGTGTATATGAGTTCCGGTTCAAATGCAGTATCGCCCGTTGTTGAGAATATAGATGTATATACTCTCGACAGTAATGATATAAACGGACTTTTTGGTGTTAATATAGAAAAGTTTAATAAATCGGATTTCAGAAAAATTGAGTCTGTTTTTCCCGTTGAAAACTTTACCGATGAGGCACAGTGCTACTATATTCTTTATATAGGCAACGAATGGCTTTATACGTATAAAAACGGAAAACTTTCAAAAATAGTTGAAAGCGCCGATGAGCTTTTGGGCAGTATAGAGGATAATTGGATATTGTTTAAACAATACGGTATGAGCGCCGAAGAATTAAGAAACATTCCCGAAAATGTGTTAACCGATTTGTTTGTAAACCCCAATTACGCAAACTCGGAGTTTGGATTAATATACGTTGTTAAAACCAAAACGGAGGATACGTCAAAATATACCGTAACATTTAAATTCGGAACAAAATCAAACTATATAGATGATGAATACGTAAAAATACAAATTGCACTTAACGGAAACGAAAATATTACCGTAACCACAGACGATTTTTCAAAAGAAGATATAGAAAACCTTTTAAGCTGGCTTGAGGACCGTCAGGCAGGAAAGGGCGATATTTTCTATCGTATTAAAAACGATAAAATTCAGTATCTTATAAATTACTATATGATAAGCAATATTAATATTTATCAGGGTAACGAATATAAAGATTTAACGGAGCAAAGTAAAGCAAAATAAAAAATACGGAAAGGACAAAGGACACGGCTATGAATATAATAAAAATATTTAAAAATGCAATTTGTAATGTTTTAATATTGTCAAAAAAATATATTCAAATGTTTTTTGCCATATGCGTATTGTTTGTGTTTGTATTGTGCTTGGGCGGCAATGCCGCCCCGGCGCAAACATATGAAGATATAACCGACGAAATAACAAATATGCGCAAAAACAGTATATGCAACATAGAATTAAACGCGCCGTTTAAAAAAGAAACAAGCGGTGTAAGAGAGGTTGTAAATCCCGAAAGCGGCGCGGTAAACGTATATATTGATTTGTTTTCCGCAAACGGTTACGGCAATACAAAAAGTTTTGAACTGTCGCTTGTGTATAATACCGCATCGGCGGCACTTAAAGATGAAACGGCAGAATATAATTCAAGCAAAAGATATTATGAAAATAAAACGTGCGATAAATCCAATTTTGGTAAGTCGCTTAATTCGTTCGGTATCGGCTGGACTCTTAATATGCCGTATGTTGAAGTACAAGACGGTAAAAATAAATCAAATATCTATGTACATACAGCAGACGGTGCGGTGTATAAAGAAAATGAAAACGAAAAGAGCGGTCTTGATAAATATGAATTAAGCGATGTTGTGTTTGAAAAGGTAAATTTAAGCGAAAACGGTGTTGATATAAAATACAGACTCTCTTATGTAAACGGAGATGTGTATTTGTTTGACAGTCGCGGATATTTGTGCACCAAACACGATAAATTTAATAATGTTTCAACATATACTTGGACGGAGCAAACAATACCTTTGCTTGCAAATGTGTCGGATAATTCGGGTGATAAAGTATCGTTTGAATATAAAGATAATGAAATTGAAATTAAATTAAAAGACCGCAAATATGTAATAAACAGAATAAAAAAAGACGACGGTTATTTAATTAATTCCGTAACCGACCCAATGGACAGAGTTACATATTTTAATTATACCGAAAGTAATATGCACTTTAAATTTTTTGCCGATACTTCACCGTACGGTGAAAATACTTATTATTTGTTAAACGAAGTTACGTATTATACGGGTATTAAAACATTTTATGAATATACCGTAGGGCAAAAATGGCTGTACGAAAAAGAAAACGGATATATTCAATATGCAAAACTTTTAAAACGTTTTGATATAAACCGCGATGTTAATACGGATATATATACTTACGAATATTATCTTGAACCCGACGGATACCCTATGTATAAATCGGATAAACTCCCCGATGATTATACATATACCGCAACGGAGAAAAATTCTTTGGGTGTTAAAACAACATATTATTACAATAAAAAACATAATTTAGTTAAAAAAGATAAATCAATTAACGGTATAATGCTTAAAAAAGAAGTAACAAAGTTTGACGATAAAACAAATATGCCGTCTATGTCGGTATGTGACACCTATTCAAAAGACGGCAAGTCAAAA
The DNA here is from genome assembly GCA_900555295.1 of uncultured Eubacteriales bacterium. Lineage (GTDB taxonomy): Bacteria > Bacillota > Clostridia > UMGS1810 > UMGS1810 > UMGS1810. The sequence continues at coordinate 7,441 of USKN01000029.1, read as the reverse complement.
ACCCTGTATCAACTGTACGAATTTGACGCAAGGGGCAACGTTACCAAAACCGATACCTATTCCGATACCGAAAAACCGGGCATAAACGTATCGGAGTACAAGTACAGCGATTTAAACAATATTTGTATTTATCAAAGTGCGGTAAAAGACGAAAATACGCTTGTTGAGGTACGCAGAACTCTTAATAAAGGTGCAAACGGTATACAAAGCGAAACAATTTTTGAAAACGGTAAAAAAATTAAAACCGATACATATACATATAACGAATATTCAAATGTTGAAAAATCAAAAGTACAAACGAGCGAAAACGGGTATCTTGCAACAAAATATTTTTATGATGAAAAGTACTCCGGGCAGTATCCCACAAAAGTTGTGCAGTCGGGTATAAAAAATGCCGACGGCGAGTACCAAAGCTATTCGTATAATATGGAGTATGACGGTTTTGGAAATATAACCAAACAAACCGACAGCGATAATAATGTACTGTTATATAAGTACGACAAACTTAACCGTAAAACAAAAGAGGTTGCCGAAGACGGCACCGCAAGAGAGTATATATATAACGATAAAGATAACGTTATAACATACGTAAATTTAAACGGATTAAAACTCTTGCAATTTTACGATAAGTGTGGTAGAATAATAAGTGTATACGATACAAATATTAACCAATACCGCTTAAAACGTGAGTATGACCAAAATAACCGCGTAATAAGCGAACAAGATGTGTTGGGTACAAAAGTGTGCTATACATACGATGTAAACGACAGATATTTGAGTATGATTGTATATGATGTAAACGGCAATGTTTTGACGGAAAAATATTTTTCGTATGACGACGCATATATAAATGCCGACGGTAAGTTTTTAAAAATGACTGTAACCGAGGGCGAGCCGTTTAATCAAAAAACAAGTGAGTATTTTTTTGATTACAAAAATATGCTTGTGCGTAAAAATGTTATTCCAAAAAATACACCCAATAATAATTTGGACAATGCGGCAATGTACTTTTATGAGTATGATTTGGCAGGCAACAATACCGTGTCCGTGTCACCGTCGGGAGCGGTTACAAAAACGGAGTACGATATATTTTCAAATCCCGTACACGTAACTTATGCCGACGGAACCGAAGAATTTTTTGAATATGACTTTAACGGTAATTTATTATCGCATACAAACGGCGCGGGTGAAACGGAGTATGCCGTGTACGACAGCCTTTCGCGCAAAATACAAAGCAGTGTTCAAAACGGAAACGGCTACAGTGTATGTAAATCGTATTACGATTACCGCGGAAATGTATTAAAAGAGATTAACGCAAACGGCGGAAAATGTGAGTATACATATAACGAACGCGGATTTTTGGAAAATGTTAAACAGTACTCCAAAGCGTACAGCGGTGTGGAGTGTGAATATTTGTACGATAATGAGGGTAATGTTACCCAAATGTCATACGGCGGTATAGGCGAAAATAAACGTATTAAAACCAAATACACTCTTGATATTTACGGCAATATATTAACCGAAAAAACAGGCAGTCAAAAAGAACGTTTATATGAGTACGATAATAACGGCAGCGTTTTAAAATATACCGACTCAAACGGGGTTGTAACCCAATATGAATATGACGGATTGGCACGAATTGTTAAAACGTCAAACTCAAAAAACGGAAGTATAAACTATCAATACAACTGTTTCGGCGAAACGGTAAGCACAAAGCTTTATGATATTTATAATAATTTATGCGATTTAAAACAGTATTTATACGACGGTTTCGGCAATGTTCAAAGTGTTAAGGGTAAATTCACATCAGAGGATTTTGTATACGATATAGACGGAAATGTAATATCTCATACAATAAACGATAAGGATATGGGAACCGTAAATACTCAAAAAACATACGATGTTATGGGTCGTGTTATATCAACGGCAACCGATGTAGGCACCGAAAATATTACATATGACGGTGCGGGGCGAATAGTCAAAAAAACCAACTCCGTAAACGGAACAGAAAAAATATATTCGTATTACCCAAACAGTCTTGTAAAAAAAATAATTACCAAACAAAACGGTACAACGGTATATAACGAAAATTACGGTTACGATAATGTGGGTAACAAAACATATGCCGATTTAAACGGTGATATAACGGAGTATCGTTATGACGGTATGAACAGGCTTTTGAGTGTAAACGAAAATAAAACAAAATATACCGAGTATGAATTTGACGGGTTTAATAATATTACGGCGGAATATGAAATATCGGGCAGCTCCGTAAAAAAGAAAACATATTATTACGACGGCAATAACCGTCTTGTAATGCTTACCGGAGGAAATACCGCAACCCGTTACGAGTATGATAATGAGGGCAATGTAATTAAAATGACGGACGGCACGGGTTCATCACAGCGCAAGTCGTTTTACGGATATGACGGGGCAAACAGGTTAAGCTCTTTTTCGTCGCCCGATACAAATGCCGAGTATACATATAATGTTGACGGTTTAAGAGAGAGTAAAACGGTTAACGGCGAATATACGCGGTTTATGTATGACGGTTCTAATGTTGCCGGTGAAATAAAAAATGACAATTATTATATATACTATCGCGCAACGGAGCTTATGGGTTATAAATCATATAAAGGCGATATGTATTATTATCGCTCCGACAGCCACGGCAACGTAACGGCGCTTATGGATTATTCGGGAAAAGAAATTAAAAATTATTCATACTCACCTTATGGCAGAAAAAAAGCGCTCCGGTATGTTCCAAACGGCGATAAAACAATAATGTATATGTGGAAAGCCGAAACTGAAACGGTACATAATCCGTTTGGGTATTGCGGCGAGTATTGTGACGATGAAACGGGATTTGTGTATTTGCGAAATAGAATGTACGACCCGTATATGTCAAGATTTATATCGCAAGACCCTGCAAAAGACGGGTTTAATTGGTATGTTTATTGTGAGGGTAATCCGATTAATTTTGTTGATCCGTGGGGGTTAAAAATAAAAATTCCCAATATACAGGGTGAGGATGATCCAAGATTTACAGTACTTCAAAAATTAACAGATGATAAATTAACGGTAAATTTAAATAGTGGATCTGTAAAATATAAGGAGGGAGACAATGTTCAGCGTGAGATTGCAACAAATCTGGTAAGAGATATTATAAACGATAGAATGTTATGTGAAATAATTATTTATGATGAAAATAATGGAAAAACATCATATTCATTTAATGCAGTGGATAATAAAATAACAAAGGCGACTATTTACTATAATCCTGAATATGAAGATATGCAATGGTCATATGTTGAAGGTGAGGGATATTCTATGCGTTGTAAACCGTCATTTATGGTTATGGGACATGAGTTGGTACATACAGTGCGTCGAATGAAATCTGTGGAACGTAACAGAACTAATATTGCATACTATTTATCAGGACCCAAACCGGGAGGTATGTTGTTGAGAAATGGAAATCCGGAGGAATTAGAGACCACTGGTATTGATTATGTAAAAGTTATAGATGGGGATTGGAAAAATTCAGAATCCATAAAGGCATCACAATTTTACTATAGTGAAAATAGCCTCCGTATTGAGTATGACAGAGTACATCAAAATGATGAAGGTTACATTAAAATGGGAAGGAGAGCGGTGTATTAATGAAGATAAAGATTGTCATCCTTTCTATTATATTAAATATAATAACATTTCCTTGTTTTGGTGCAAAGTATATCACAAAAAATAACAATAGTCAATTAACAAAACAATATACTCAAAAAGAAGTTACAGAATATATTTTAAAAGATTTGCCAAATGAAAATACGGTAAAACGAATTGACTGTATTTGTGCAATTATGAGATCAATCGGAACAAATGACAAGCAAGCAGAAATTTGTGTATTTTACACCGATTATTATTACCCCGTATTTAATGACATACAAAATGAAATAAAGACAGGATATATTATTATTGCCAATTCAGCCGATATTGCATTTGGGGTTAAAGATAAGCAATTTGAGCCCGACAGAGATACAACGGTAAAAGAGTGTCTTGCATTTATGTTAAGGTGTTTAAAGGACAGTAAAGATGTTTTGTGGAATAATATATTTGACGACGCTTTAAATGAGGGACTTATTACAAAAGAAGAATTTGATGTATATGATGACGACACTTATCTTAAAACAGATATATTTAATACATTAATTGAAAGGTTTATTAACAAAACGAGGTACAAATATATAGATAAGGAAGACGGTTGTTACAACATTTATAAATTTTACGAGCAAACAGATACATCGGATAAAATAACATATTATGAGTGGCTGTGCGAAGTTATTGAAAGTCAAAAATAAAAAATAAAACATAAAAACCGCAAATCAAATTTTGGTTTGCGGTTTTTATAGTTTGTGTTAAATTCGTAAATATAAATAGGTTAAAGCTATTGCAATTTTACGATAAGTGTGGTAGATACTCTTGATGTTTTGTAGAAACGAATAAAAATATGAACAGTATTAGCGTTAATCAATAATAATATAATGCAAACAAATGAGGATATATTGCATTTATATATTGGAAAATCAATGTTAAAATATAAATAAAAAGAGTGTGAGGTTTAAGTAGAATTTTACATTTGAAAAATGATGTATAATTTGAAAAAGTAGAATGAATGAAATATTGATTACAATGCGTTGCTGTGATGCTGCATGCCCCGTTGGAGTGACGGAACCATATTTTTCTTGGAAGGTTGAGAATTGTAATGATAAGAAACAGATCGCATATCAATTAAAGATATATTCGGATGATGGACAAAATGGAGATTTAAATGGTGTTGAGTTGGTATGGGATAGTGGTAAGGTGATATCATCGGATTCAACATATATAAAGCCCGATAGTATAAAACTAAAAGATAATACAAGATATTTATGGTGTGTTACTGTTTTTACTGAGAAAACACGAATTGAAAGTGATATATCATACTTTATAACGGGTGCAGTCAACCCGGATGATATAATCTGGATTTCGGCTGAGAAAGAAATAAATTCTCCATTTATTTATAAAAGCTTTGAGTTGAATCATGTATCCGAATATGCAACCGTAAATATATGCGGTCTGGGTTTTTTTGAATTATACTTGAATGGGAAAAAGGTATCTGGCGATTTTATGAATCCTGTAAGAACAGATTATGATTCGGTTGTTTATAAAAACCTGGCGTATCCATACACGAAGGAAACAAAGAAACGGATCTATTATTTAACATATGAAGTGTCTAAGTATTTAAAACGAGGAAGAAACCATGTTGTTGTATGGCTTGGAAACGGTTGGTACAAACAACATGGTAGAATTACAGAAGGAATATTTGACTATGGTGACGAATTAAAAATGTTCTTCCAACTTATAAATGGCAATGAAAAAATTAAGAGTGATGATACATGGCGTTATTCAAAAAGTCCCATTGTATATGATAATATTTTTTATGGTGAAGTGTATGATGCAAGGATAAATGAGGATTTGTTGTGCCGGCATCGCTATAATAAAAATGATAATTTCGTGCGTGCCGTGGTGGCACCCGGCGGAAAATTGGAACCCCAAATTTGTCCGCCGGAACGAATCATAAATTCATATAATCCCATACGTGTAAAAAACAATGTGTATGATGTTGGGCAATGCATAAGCGGATTTGCTGAAATAGAATGTTCAGGTAATGCCGGAGAAAAAGTTGAAATTTTCTATTCAGAGGAACTGAATGATGATAAAACTTTAAACTTTTTGTCAACTGTTGGATATGTTGAATCGGATAAAAATCAGATTCAAAAAGATGTGTACATACTAAAAGGCGATGGTGATGAGGTTTATGCCCCACGTTTTGTGTGGCATGCTTTCCGATATTTTGAAATAGTGGCTTCAAAAGGTGTTGTGATAAAGGGCATAAAAGCACATTATGTTTGCACTGATATTAAACCACGAGCTCACTTTGAAAGTTCAAGCAGTATGCTGAACAGTATGCATAAAATTTGTATAAATACTCAATTATCCAATATACATGGGTGCATCCCTATGGATTGCCCTCATAGAGAAAGGCTTGGTTACACAGGTGATGGTCAGATATCGTCAATGTCAATAATGTATAATTTTGATGCCCATCAGTTTTACCGCAAGTGGATTGGTGATATTGTTGATGCACAGGATATTGATAGTGGATTTGTTCCGCATACTGCGCCCTTCAACGGTGGCGGAGGCGGACCGGCATGGGGGAGTGCTATCGCAGTAATACCGTGGAATATGTATTTGTTGTATGGCGATAGGGATATATTAATTAAATGTAAAAATAACATAAAGAAATGGATTTTGTATCTGTCTGCCAAAAAAGAGGATAATCTTATTACGCATGAAGAAGTGGGGAGTTGGTGTTTGGGTGATTGGATTATGCCAAGCAATCATCCTTGGAATGAACCACATTTTGATGATATAAAAATACCTGCAGAGCTGGTAAATACATCATATTATATACACTGTATAAACATATACATTAAAATTTTGAATGTGCTGGGGGAGAAACCGGATAATTGGCTGCTGGACGAAAAAATGATGTCAATCAATGCCATTAACGAAACTTTTTTGCATGATTATTATGGGAGCGGAGAACAAGGCTGCGATGTATTTCCCTTATATTTGGAAATTGTTCCTGCTGAAATTGAAGAAAAAGTTTTTGAACATATTATCCGAAACATTATAAACAAGGGATTTTGTTTTGATACAGGAATGTTAGGAACCGATGCTCTTTTCAAAGTATTAGACAAGAATGGAAGAAATGATATAGCATTAAAAATGTTGTTAAATGAAAAATATCCAAGCTACGGATATTTTCTCAAAAATGGTGCTACATCTTTGTGGGAGACATGGGAAGGAGGCGGTTCGAAAAATCATATTGGTCTGTCATCGTTTGATGCGTGGCTGTTTTATGGCCTTGCAGGAATAAAGCCGGATGATAAACTTGGAGGATACAAGAAATTCACATTAAAACCATTCTTCCCCGAAGAACTTGCATATTTGGATGTTGGGTTCGAGTGCGAGTATGGAACAATTTTGCTTGCATGGAAAAGGTCTTGCGATGAGATTATTGTAGAGATAGGCATTCCGTTTAATACAGTAGCTGATGTTAATCTGAACAACTATTGTTTTGAACTGGAAGCGGGATTTTATAAATATCGTATCCAAAATAACAGAATATATAATGAATCAAATTGTACGGTTAAAGGAAAAGACATAGGTATGGTAACGTGAAAGAGTTAAAAACAATAAATTTTGATACAACAAACTTAAGATGAGATTATAAAATCTCAAATTTTAGTGGGCCACATCTGTTGCAGCAGATGGCTCACTTTTTCTTTTTATGTGCTATTATTTCTTTTATGATTGCGTAAGCAAATCCTAAAATAGTACA
>USKN01000028.1 GCA_900555295.1 uncultured Eubacteriales bacterium | reverse complement strand
ATTACAAAAGCTGGCTTGAAAGCGAATATGTAGACGAGCAAACAAAAAGCGAACTTAAAGCTATAGAAAACGACGATAACGAGATAAAAGAACGGTTTTACAAAGACCTTGAATTCGGTACGGGCGGATTGAGAGGCATAATAGGCGCCGGCTGCAACCGTATGAATATATACACGGTACGCAGAGCAACGCAGGGACTTTGCGAGGATATTAAAAAAAGTGGCGAGCAAGCAATGAAAGCCGGTGTGGTTATTTCGTATGACTGCCGTCATAAATCACAGCTTTTTGCAATGGAAAGTGCGCGTGTAATTGCCGCAAACGGCATAAAAGCATACGTGTTTGACGAATTGCGCCCAACTCCCGAACTCTCATTTGCGGTAAGATATTTAAAGGCTGCACGCGGAATAATGGTTACCGCAAGCCATAACCCAAAAGAGTACAACGGTTACAAGGCATACGGTGAGGACGGCGGTCAGCTCCCGCCCGAATCGTCGGATTATGTTATAAACATTATAGACAAGCTTGATATGTTTAAAGATGTTAAAGTTGCCGATGAAAAAGAAGCAAAAGAAAAAGGTTTAATTAAAATGGTGGGCAGTGAAATAGACGACGCATATCTTGCAAAAGTAAGGGAGCAGTCAATAAATGAGGACGCAATAAAACAGCTCGGCGACGATTTTAAAATTATATATTCACCGTTTCACGGTACGGGCAACAAACCCGTTCGCCGTATACTTGATATGATAGGAGTAAAAAATGTTAGGGTAGTAAAAGAACAGGAATTGCCCGATCCCGATTTTTCTACGGTTAAATCGCCAAACCCCGAAGAAAAAGAAGGCTTTAAAATTGCAATGCAAATGGCTGAAAAAGAGCCTGCCGACCTTATATACGCAACCGACCCCGACAGCGACAGAATAGGCGTTATAGTGCGTGACGCAAGCGGAGAATTTATTACGCTTAACGGCAATCAGGTTGGAGTTTTGCTTTGCGAGTTTATTTTGCGCAACAAAAAATTAAACGGAACATTAACAAACAAAGGTGCGGTAATTAAAACAATAGTTACAACATCTATGATTTATCCCATTGCCGAAGAATACAATGTAAATGTTCACGATGTACTTACGGGATTTAAATTTATAGGCGAAAAAATAAAAGATTTTGAAACTCATAATTATTACAACGAATTTTTGTTTGGCTTTGAAGAAAGTTACGGATACCTTGCGGGAACATATGCGCGTGATAAAGACGCGGTTGTTGCGGCAATGCTTATAGCCGAAATGGCGGCAGACTATAAATTAAAAGGAATGTCGCTTTACGACGGACTTATGTCGCTTTACAAAAAATACGGATTTTATCTTGAAGGCGCAAAATCGCTTGTACTTACGGGCATTGACGGTGCGGAAAAAATTAAAGCGATTATGGATAAATTAAGAAATAATCCTGTAAGCGAATATGCAGGTGTAAAGGTTACCCGTGTTTGGGATGTATTAAAAGGCACCATTACCGATATTAAGACAAACGAAGTTAAAAAACTCGATTTACCGTCGTCAAATGTATTACGATACGACCTTGACGGTAACGCTTGGTTTGCCGTAAGACCGTCGGGAACAGAACCCAAAATTAAATTTTATTTTGGCGTATGCGAAGACAATTACGAAAAAGCGCAAAGCAAACTTGCCGAATTTATGGCAAAACTTGATACGCTTGTTTAAACAAAATTTACTAAAAGAGAGTAAAAATGCATATAATTATACATTATTTATTATAAAACGCAAATATTTTTAATATTTTTTAAAAAAACACCTTGCATTTACTGTAAATATGTGTTATAATTCTATCATATGTTGCAAAACAGATGATTTACTTGATTATGTAAATCACACGAAAGAGGTGAATATATAATGAAACAGGGTATACATCCGGAGTACAAAACAACTACTGTTAAATGTGCTTGCGGTGAAACATTTGAAGTTGGTTCAACAAAAGAAAATATTACGGTTGAAATTTGCTCTAAATGTCATCCGTTCTACACCGGTAAGCAAAAACTTGTTGATACGGGCGGTCGAGTAGATAAGTTTAAAAAGAGATTCGGTATTAAGGACTGATTTCATCTATAATTTAACCCCTTCAAAATCGAAGGGGTTTTTTACTGTTTTATACACTGCCGTATTTTACGGCTTAAGAAAGGACTTTTATATATGAGTAAAAGGGAAGATTTAAGAAACATTGCAATTATTGCTCACGTTGACCACGGCAAAACCACACTTGTAGACGCTATGCTTAAACAAAGCGGTGTTTTTAGAGAAAATCAGCAGGTTGATGAGAGAGTAATGGATAATAATGACCTTGAAAAAGAGAGAGGAATTACCATTTTATCAAAAAACACCTCTCTTAGGTATAAAGGCACAAAAATAAATATAGTTGATACACCGGGACACGCGGATTTTGGCGGCGAGGTTGAACGTGTACTTAAAATGGTAGACGGCGTGCTTGTGCTTGTAGACGCGTTTGAAGGCTGTATGCCGCAAACCCGTTTTGTGCTTAAAAAGGCATTATCACTTAATTTAACACCCATAATTGTTGTAAATAAGGTAGATCGTCCCAATGCACGTCCGGATGAAGTTATAGATGAAGTTTTGGAATTGTTTTTGGAGCTTGACGCAACAGACGATCAGTTTAATTCACCCGTTATTTATGCCTCGGGACGCGACGGCACCGCATCGCTTACACCCGATAAATTGGGTGATGACTTAACACCGCTTTTTGAGGCAATTGTAGAACACGTACCCGCACCCGAGGGTGACGCGGACGCGCCGCTTCAGCTGCTTATATCAAATATCGATTACGACGATTACGTTGGTACAATGGCGGTAGGCCGTGTTGAAAGAGGTAAAATTACAACGGGACAAAACGCCGTTATTTGTAAAAAAGACGGCTCGCTTGAAAATATACGTCTTACAAAAATGTATATGTACGAGGGTCTTAAAAGAGTTGAGGCAAGTGAGGCAAAATTGGGCGATATTATTTTGGTTGCCGGTGTTGCCGATGTTAAAATAGGTGAAACGATATGCGATGTGGATAATCCCGAGCCGCTGCCGTTTGTTGATATAGACGAACCTACAATTTCTATGACTTTTTCGGTAAATAACAGTCCTTTTGCGGGACAGGACGGCGACTATGTAACATCGCGCCATTTGCGTGACCGTTTGTTTAAGGAATTGCTTACAAATGTAAGTATGCGTGTTGAAGAAACAGACTCCGCCGACTCGTTTAAAGTGTCGGGCAGAGGTGAACTTCACCTTTCGGTTCTTATTGAAACAATGCGCCGTGAGGGATATGAATTTCAGGTTTCGCGCCCGCAGGTTATTTATAAGAAAAAAGACGGCAAAACATTGGAGCCTATGGAAACACTTGTTGTTGATGTACCCGACGAATACACGGGTATTGTTATAGAAAAATTAAGTAGCCGCAAAGGACAGCTTATAAATATGCACAACGGTACAACGGGATTTACGCGTGTTGAATTTAAAATTCCGTCAAGAAGTATTATAGGATACCGTTCCGAACTGTTAACCGATACGCGCGGCAACGGCGTTATGAATCATATGCTCACAGGATATGAAGAATTTAAAGGCGATATAGCTGCAAGAACGCGCGGATCTCTTGTTGCATTTGAGGACGGTGACGCCGTAACATACGGTTTGTTTAATGCACAGGAACGCGGCAGTTTGTTTATAGGTCCGGGCGAAAAGGTATATCAGGGAATGGTTGTCGGCGAAAGCAGCCGTGCCGAAGATATAGATGTTAACGTATGTAAGAAAAAACACGTTACCAATATGCGTGCCGCAGGTTCCGACGAAGCATTAAGACTTGTAATGCCAAAAATTATGTCGCTTGAAAACTGCATAGAATTTTTGGCAGATGATGAACTTTTGGAAGTAACACCGCACAATTTAAGAATACGCAAAAAAATTCTTGATAAATCACTGCGTGCCAAAGCACGTAATACAAAATAAAGGACACGGTGAATTGTTATGATAAGGTTTAATAACAATTGGGACAGTATTTTGGCGGAAGAACTTAAAAAAGATTATTATTTAAGACTGCGTGTATTTTTAAAGGCAGAGTATTCAACACACACAATATATCCGCCTATGGAGGATATATACAATGCGCTTAAAATTACCGATTATAATGATGTAAAAGCGGTTATTTTGGGGCAAGACCCGTATCACGGCGAAGGAGAAGCTCACGGACTTGCTTTTTCGGTAAAAAAAGGTGTTAAAATTCCGCCGTCGCTTTTAAATATTTATAAAGAATTGCATAATTCGCTCGCCTGTTATATTCCCAATAACGGGTATCTCGAAAAATGGGCGCGCCAAGGAGTACTTCTTTTAAATACCGCGCTTACCGTTCGCAAAGATATTGCAAATTCGCACAGCGGAAAGGGCTGGGAACTTTTAACCGACTTTATTATAAAAGAGCTTAACAAACGTGAAAAACCTATGGTGTTTATGCTGTGGGGCAACAATGCCAAATCAAAAGCGTGGTTTATAGACTCAAATAAACATCTTGTGCTTACAAGTGTACATCCGAGTCCGCTTTCGGCAAGCCGAGGCTTTTTTGGGTGCAATCATTTTAAAAAAGCAAACGACTTTTTGGTTAAAAACGGACAGACGGCCATTGATTGGCAAATAGAAAATATTTAGTTTAAAAACAGAGGGTGCGGAAAAAATGAAATTGTTTTTTTCGCACCCTCTGTTAAATGAGTATAAGGAAGATTTAAGAAATGGCGATACAATGGGTTTTTGCTCGTTGTATCGCCTCATTGTTTATCGAATAAAAATATTTAGATAAATATAAGTAATTCTCTGCGGGTGTTTACACTGTTTGCCGACTTCACAAATTACTGCAAGGCTGACCGTCTGCCGGTCTCTGCGGCAGACGACCACCCTTTTGTAATTTTGCCGTCTGCGAAAATATGTCGCTCAAAAACGGCGAGCAACATATTTTAACACCCGCCCGTCGGCAAAGGTGTAACACACTATACTTTGCACGCAAAGTGTGTGGCAGACTTTCCCTCTGCACTCCCTTAACGCATAGCAAACTTTGTTACCGCCGCACAAATTTTACTATGCTCATTCAAGGCTTCCGCCTTGAATATTTATCCTCAAAATATTTTCGGATAAATACAAAAAGCAAGCTATCGTATCGGTAAATGTTCCGATTGGATAGCTTGCTTTTTATGTATGACCACAACACAGATATTAAAATGTACCTCTGTTGTGTTCATATTTGCAGCCTTATCGAGAAAGGCTGCATTATTGCAGAAAAAAGGTTTAAATCACCTTTATTCTGCGTTATATCGAGCGAAAACAGATGGTGTTATGAAACTTATACTGTCGATGCAGAAAATATATCTTAGGCTCCGTTTCGTCATAAAGTCAGCGTTTTTACAAAACTCTTGAAAAACCGAGAGAAATTCTTGAAAAATACACATTTGTGTGATATAATAAATACAAAGTAAGTTCAAAAGCCTAAACGGATTTTGTGCCGATGTATTTATTGTATCGGTGTGAAGCAAGCCGATTTGCGGCTTGCACTGATGATATAATATTATTGGTTAGTTGTATTCATAAATATGGTTGGAGGAATTACAATGAGCGTCAGCTATAAAAAGTTATGGGTTATGCTTGCAGAAAAAGGCTGGTCAAAAGTTGATTTGCGTAAAAATGCGAACATTACGCCCGGCATACTTACTAAATTGAATAAAAATGAAGTTGTGTCTTTCACAATGCTTATAAAGATATGTGAAGCTCTTAATTGTGATATTGGGGATATTGTGGAAGTCATTCACGATAAGTACAGTTTTTAGGACACTAAATTTGATATAATAAAAGAAAAAGGAGTTTCCCAAAGATGATTGATAACAAAAAGGAACAAGAGCGTGCGGAGCTGCACCGTACCATATGGAATATAGCAAATGATTTAAGGGGCAGCGTTGACGGCTGGGACTTCAAGCAATATGTGCTTGGATTTTTATTCTATCGCTACATTTCAGAAAATCTTACCGCTTACATAAACAAGGGTGAGCTTGACGCAGGAATAACCGATTTTGACTACGCACAGCTTCCCGACGAGGAGGCTGAGTGCGTCAGAGATGATATGGTAACAACAAAGGGCTTTTTTATCTTGCCGAGTGAGCTTTTTTGTAATGTACGGGCAAATGCGGCAAAAGATGAAAACCTTAACGAAACACTTTCAAAGGTATTTAAAAATATAGAGGGCTCCGCACAGGGAACTGTCAGCGAGGACGACTTTAAGGGCTTGTTTGATGATATAGATGTAAACAGTAACAAGCTCGGTGGCAGTGTTGCAAAGCGTAATGAAAGGCTGACAAAACTCCTTGACGGTATCGGAGAAATGAAACTCGGTGATTTACAGGACAATACCATTGATGCATTTGGTGACGCTTATGAGTATTTGATGGGTATGTATGCTTCAAATGCAGGAAAATCCGGTGGGGAATATTATACGCCGCAAGAGGTTTCAGAGCTGTTGACACGTCTGACCATTATCGGAAAAACCGAAGTAAACAAGGTTTATGACCCTGCTTGCGGAAGCGGCTCTCTGCTTTTAAAATTCGCCAAAATACTTGGCAAGGACAAGGTAAGACAGGGATTTTACGGACAGGAAATCAACATAACTACATACAATCTTTGCCGTATCAATATGTTTTTGCACGATATTGATTATAATAAATTTGACATTGCACACGAGGACACACTAACAGAGCCGCAGCATTGGGACGATGAGCCGTTTGAGGCTATCGTATCAAATCCGCCGTACTCTGTAAAATGGCAGGGTGACGATAACCCGATACTGATAAACGACCCTCGTTTTTCTCCGGCAGGAGTGCTTGCACCGAAATCAAAAGCTGACCTTGCGTTTATAATGCACTCGCTTTCTTGGCTTGCGACAAACGGTACGGCTGCTATTGTATGCTTTCCGGGCGTTATGTACCGTGGCGGTGCGGAACAGAAAATCAGAAAATATCTTGTTGATAACAACTTTATTGATTGTATTATTCAGCTTCCCGACAATCTTTTTTACGGTACAAGCATAGCGACCTGTATTATGGTGATGAAGAAATCAAAGACAGATAATTCAATCCTTTTTATAGACGCAACAAAGGAATGTGTCAAGGTTACAAATAATAATAAAATGACGGCTGAAAATCTTGACAGCATAATAAGCACATATGTTGAAAGAACGGATAAAGACTATATTTCAAGACTTGTTTCGAGTGATGAGATTGAAAAGCAGGAATATAACCTTTCTGTTTCAAGCTATGTTGAGCAAGAGGACACAAGAGAAAAGATAGATATTACGGAGCTTAATAAGCAAATTTCCGAAATCGTTGCAAGAGAACAGGTTTTGCGTGATGAAATTGATAAAATAATTGCAGAAATTGAAGTATAATATATTTAGAAGGCGGAACGGCTCAAAACCGTTCCCTGCTTACAAAAGGGGTTTTGAAAATGGATAATAATTTTCTTGAAAAAGTCGGAAATATCCTTGCACAGGCAAAACATAATGTAAAAACAGCCGTTAATCTTTCTATGGTTTACACATATTACGAAATAGGAAAAATGATTGTTCAGGAGGAACAAAGCGGCGAGCAAAGAGCAGAGTATGGAAAATACATTTTAAAAGGTTTGTCGGAATATTTAACAGAAAATTTTGGAAAAGGATATTCCGTTGATAATTTAGGTTTAATGCGAAAATTTTATATTATTTATTCAAAAGATTTAATTTCCGAAACAGTGTTTCGGAAATCTGAAAATTTGCCATCAACGGAAACAGGAAGAAAGTTTTACCTTAGCTGGTCGCATTATTTAAAACTTATGCGTATAGATAATGTTGACGAAAGACATTTTTATGAAATCGAAGCCGTTAAAAATGATTGGAGCTTGTCTGAATTAAAAAGGCAATTTAACACATCTTTGTATGAAAGATTGGCATTAAGCACAAATGAAGAAAATGTAAAAAAGCTTTCAACCGACGGGCAGATAATTGAAACACCGTCAGATTTGGTAAAAGACCCTTATGTACTCGAATTTTTGGGTTTGCCGGAGCTTGCGGAATATTCCGAAACCGAGCTTGAAAAGCGAATAATAGATAATTTACAAAAATTTTTGCTTGAATTGGGAAAAGGCTTTACATTTGTTGGCAGACAGGTTCGACTAACTTTTGAGGAAGAACATTTCAGATGTGACCTTGTATTTTATAACCGTTTGCTTAAATGCTTTGTTTTGTTTGATTTAAAAATCGGCGAGCTGAAACATCAGGATATAGGTCAAATGCAGATGTATGTGAATTTTTATGACAGAAATGTAAAACTTGATGATGAGAATAAAACAATTGGAATAATCCTTTGCAAGGACAAAAATCAAGCCGTTGTCGAAATGACATTGCCTGAAGATAATACACAGATTTTTGCAAGTAAATACCAAACTGTATTGCCGAGCAAAGAAGAATTGCAAAAGTTGCTTGACGAGTAAAAGGAGCAGAAAAATGAGTAAATTACAAACACTTATTGACGAACTTTGCCCCAATGGGGTTGAATATAAAAGACTTGGAGAAATTGGGGATTTCTATGGTGGTTTAACAGGAAAATCAAAAGATGATTTCCGTGATGGAAATGCAAAATTTATAACTTATAAAAATGTTTACGATAATCCTGCACTAAAAGTTGATGTTGATGAAAAAGTTAAAATTGCAGAAAATGAAAATCAAAGAACATTAGAATATGGCGATGTAATTTTTACAGGCTCATCAGAAACACCAGACGAATGCGGTATGTCGTCAGTTTTAACAATTAAGACAGATGAAGAACTATACTTAAACAGTTTTTGTTTTGTTTTTCGGTTGAATAAGGAAAACAAAAATAAGCTAATACCTGATTTTGCAAAACATTTATTTCGTTCACATAATTTAAGATACCAGATAAGAAAAACAGCGAGCGGAGTAACAAGATTTAATGTATCAAAAGATAAAATGAAAAAAGTAATCATTCCTGTTCCTCCCATTGAGGTACAGAGTGAAATTGTCCGTATTTTGGACAATTTCACAGAGCTTACAGCAGAGCTTACAGCAGAGCTTACAGCAGAGCTTACAGCAAGGCAAAAACAATACGAGTATTATCGGGATAGGCTATTAACATTTGAGGAGAAAAAATAATGGACGAAAAAGGCACAATAAAAATCGTCAAAATTCTTAACTGCCCTATTGAAAATAACGCAAACGAAGAAATAACAGTTGATTTGACATTTGATGAAAGTGTGAACTCGTATCGCCTGATAGGGACAGATATTGACGAATTATTTAAGAACCGCAAAATTAGCTATAATGAGAAATATTCGTGCAATGCACTTTTTGTTGTTGATGACCGAGGAAAAAAATACACATTGTTTGAGTGTTCTTTTTGGTGTGGTATACAGGGTATGACTGAATATATTGATTTTGCCTTTAGTATTCTGTATGACGAACATATGGATAATATAAATGATATTTTATTCAACAAAGTTGAACTGAAAATGAATTACAAAAGACCGTTACCATTTAATTTTACTATTAATGGCATAAATGTTGTTTTAACCCCTGTATATACGAATAATATTGAATTAACGCTTTCGGGAAATCAAAAATTTGAAGATTACGAAAAAATTTTGTGGTGTTTATCGGAATTTGCACTTCTTTGCTATGAAGATATGTTTTTCTATGACACATTCACTTTGTCATACAATGAAAAACAGTATAAATATAAGAGTTTTAGACGTTCAAATAACTCAAATCTGCGAAAAAAGAAACTTATAACTTCAAACAGAAATATAAATATTTTTTGTTCTAATCAATTAGATGATTTCGGAAAACTCTTTGAGAAATTTGTTCAATTCAGAGAGGACAGCGGTATTATATTTGATGTTTTCAGAAGCACAGTATACAGTCAATCTTTTCGTGAAGATTACCCTTTAAGACTCTCGCAAACGATAGAAGGATTGGCTAATTTTTTGGATATTGCCAACACTGATAATAAACGGGACAGTTTTAATTCGGCAATTCAACTTTCGCTATATTGTAATGATTACATTAAAGAACAGTTGCCTAAACAAAGCGATATTAAAGAGTTTGCAACGAACATAACAAAACATAGACATAAATTTTCGCACGTTAAAGGTAAAGGCAATTATCTGCAAGGTGAAGAAAATGAGAAATATGCAGAGATACTATATTCGACCATAAGAGTTTTAATTATAAAACACCTTAAAGGTGAACTATGAATTTTGAAAGGAGGGAACAGGCAATGTCGGAATTTAATATCATAATGTCAACCAACGAAAGCACGGTTGTTGCTGAATATACTCCCGAGCATAAAAAGTCAGACGCATATCAGAGCGAAGCTGCACTTGAAAAAGAGTTTATCCGTATGCTCGGGGAGCAAGGCTATGAATACATCACTATCCACAGCGAAAAACAGCTTATTGATAATCTCCGCAGACAGCTTGAAAAATTGAATAACTATACCTTTACCGACAACGAGTGGGATAGATTTTTCAATACCTCTATCGCAAGCACGAACGATGGAATTTTGGAAAAAACACGCAAAATTCAAGAGGACCATATACAACCGCTTATTCGTGATGACGGTACGCAGAAAAATATATATCTGCTTGACAAAAAGAAAATACATAATAACTTTACGCAGGTTATCAATCAGTATGAAGAAAGCGAGGGTACGCACAACACACGCTATGATGTTACGGTGCTTGTCAACGGACTTCCGCTTGTTCACATTGAATTAAAACGCCGTGGGGTTGCAATCCGTGAAGCTTTTAATCAGATAAAACGCTATCAGAGGGACAGTTTTTGGGCAGCCTCAGGATTGTATGAGTATGTGCAGATTTTTGTCATCTCAAACGGCACGAATACAAAGTATTATTCCAACACTACCCGAAACAGCCATATCAAAGAAGCAAATTCAAGCAGTACAAAAAGCAAAAAGACAAGCAACAGCTTTGAGTTTACCTCATATTGGGCAGACGGAAATAATAAGGTTATATCCGACCTTATAGACTTTACAAAGACATTCTTTTCAAAGCATACAATACTGAACATTTTAACAAAGTATTGTGTATTCACATCTGAAGAATTACTTTTGGTTATGCGACCGTATCAGATAGCCGCAACCGAGAGGATATTAAACCGAATTGAAATATCGACTAATTACAAAAAGACAGGCACTACCCAAGCCGGCGGTTATATATGGCATACGACAGGCAGCGGAAAAACTTTAACATCTTTCAAAACCGCACAGCTTGCAAGCAAGATAGACTGCATTGACAAGGTTTTGTTTGTTGTTGACAGAAAAGACCTTGACTATCAGACAATGAAAGAATATGACCGTTTTGAAAAAGGTGCGGCAGACGGAAACAAATCCACTTCTGTTCTGCAACGGCAGCTTGAAGATAAAGACGCAAGGGGTAATCCGCACAAATACAACATCATAATTACAACTATTCAGAAATTAGATGTATTTGTATCAAAGAACAAAACGCACGATATTTATAATAAGCACATTGTAATTATCTTTGACGAGTGCCACCGTTCGCAGTTTGGAGATATGCACCTTAAAATCACAAAGCAGTTTAAGAATTATCATATTTTCGGTTTTACGGGTACGCCTATTTTTGCCGTAAATGTTTCAAGCGGCGGCAATCCGCAGCTTAAAACCACTCCGCAGGCATTTGGGGATAAATTGCATACATACACTATTGTTGACGCTATCAATGACGGGAATGTACTGCCATTCAGAATTGATTATCTTGACACTATACAGAAAAAGGAAAATATCGTGGATAAAGATGTTTCCGCAATAGATATTGAAAAAGCTATGAACGCACCGGAGCGAATAACTGAAATTGTCGGCTATATCATAGATCACTTTGATCAAAAGACGAAACGTAACAGCTTTTATTCGCTCAAAGGGCAGAGAGTGGCAGGTTTTAACTCTATATTTGCGGTCAGCTCTATTCCTACGGCAATGAAATACTATGTTGAGTTTAAAAAGCAGCTTGCAGAGAAAAAGAAAAACTTAACCGTTGCTACCATTTACAGCTTCGGAGCAAACGAAGCCGATACGGAAGATGTACTTGCAGACGAGAGTTTTGACACAGACAGCCTTGACAAAACATCAAGAGAATTTTTGGAAGATGCAATCAAAGATTACAACAAAACCTTTAATGTGAATTTTGACACTTCAAGTGATAAATTCCAAAACTATTATAAAGACCTGTCTATGCGTATGAAAAACCGTGAAATTGACATTTTAATCGTTGTAAATATGTTTTTGACGGGGTTTGACGCAACTACTCTCAATACGCTGTGGGTAGATAAAAACTTGAAAACGCATGGACTTATTCAAGCATTTTCAAGAACAAACAGAATATTAAATTCTGTCAAAACCTTTGGTAATATTGTTTGTTTCCGTGATTTGCAGCAGGAGGTTGAAGATGCTATTGCACTTTTCGGCGATAAAGAAGCAAGCGGAATTGTAATGTTGAAAAGCTATGACGATTACTACAACGGCTATGACGAAAACGACAAACATATAGACGGATATACCGACCTTATAGACAAGCTGTTATCTGATTTTCCGTTATCACAGCAGATTGTCGGAGAACAGACACAAAAAGACTTTATAAAGCTGTTTGGAGCAATTTTAAGGCTAAAAAATATTCTTACCTCTTTTGATAACTTTGAGGGACAGGAGATTTTACCGCCGAGAGTATTCCAAGATTATCAGAGCATTTATATTGATTTATGGCACGAAATAGCGACCCCGGCAAAGTCTGACAAAGAAAGCATAAACGAGGATATAACATTTGAAATTGAGCTTATAAAACAAGTGGAAATCAATATTGATTATATCCTTATGCTTGTTGAAAAGTATCATAAATCCAACTGCACCGACAAAGAAATACTGACAACGATAGACAAGGCAATTGGGTCGTCTATTCAGCTCCGAAGCAAGAAACAGCTTATTGAGCAGTTTATAAAAACAGTTAATGCTTCCGGAAATGTCGGAGAAGAATGGAGAAGGTTTATTTGCCGGCAGAAAGATAATGATCTTGAAGAAATAATCACTACGGAGCGTTTGAAAGCCGATGAAACAAAAACGTTTATTGACAATTCTTTCCGTGACGGAGAGCTTAAAACAATCGGTGCGGACATTGACGGAATTTTGCCGCCTATGTCCCGTTTCGGTGGCAATAACAGAGAGGTTAAGAAACAAACCGTAATTGACAAACTGAAATCATTTTTTGAAAGGTATTTTGGATTGGTGCAATAGTTTAAATCCCTTGTGTCATATAGGGCACAAGGGATTTTGTCAACTTCACATATCACAATTATAGATATTATTTTATTTTTTCAAAACCTCCATAAACATATTCACGCAAAATGACTTCTTCTGCTCGGTTGTAAATACTGTTCATTCTCCGTACCCACAACATTTGGTTTGTTGCTTTTAACTGTTCCGTAACACCTTCTTGTTCTGCCATTTTTGTTACCATATCTTTTAGGCATTTATGTCAGGTTTCGTCTATTTCTGCAAGGCGTTCAAACAGCTTACCTTCCACAAAAAGAATCGTATAATAGGATCTGTGATGTTCTTTCAAAAATGTTTTTCTCAAATTCCCATACTTACCGATATTGTATTTCTTTGTGTCGGGTACTGTGATGTTAGGAATATAGTAATCTCCGACCTTTGTGTATGTTCCGCCGTTTTGTTCAAATATTGATTTCATTTTAAAATCCTCCGAATTTCAATTTTCTACAATATCGTATCAATCCGGCTGTATAACACATTTTTGTTCTTCTTCCTTATCGTCATTTAACATCTGTTGCGGTTTTTAAAGAATTTTTTTGTATTTTTTATATTTTTTAATATTTTTAATATTTTTAATATTC
>USKN01000027.1 GCA_900555295.1 uncultured Eubacteriales bacterium | reverse complement strand
AAAATGTTTAAATATAATGCGGTAAGCTATTGTAAAAAAGTATAAAGTAGTGTATAATAATATGTAGTATAGCAAGGTTTACAATTTATTACAGAGGTGGTATGTTTTATGCAGGAACATTCTTTTAGCGTGAGCTTTGACAGTATTGTTAATGATTTTAAGCTCGAGGTGCTGCACAGGCCAAAAAATCACGAAGAAATTAAAATTATTAATAACGAGGTTAACCGTCCGGGACTTCAGATTGCGGGATTTTTTGATTATTACGACAATACCCGTATTCAGGTTATAGGTATGGTAGAAATATCTTATTTAAGCAAACTGTCGTCCGACGAGCGAAAAAAAAGTTTTAACCGTTTGTTTGAACACGGAATGCCTGCAGTAATTATTACCAGGGATATGCAGCCGCCGGAGGAACTTTTGGACGCCGCAAAAAAATTTGACGTTGCATTTTGCAGAACAAATATGTCAACCTCAAGATTTGTGAGTGCAATTATTGCTTACCTTAACGTTAAGCTTGCACCGCGTGTTACAATGCACGGTGTGCTTGTGGAGGTATACGGCGAGGGTATACTTTTGCTTGGCGACAGCGGAGTGGGCAAAAGCGAAACCGCAATAGAACTTGTAAAAAGAGGACACCGTCTTGTGGCGGACGACGCGGTTGAAATTAAACGTGTATCCGACCAATCTTTAGTCGGAAGCGCACCCGATATTATAAGGCATTTTGTGGAATTGAGAGGTATAGGAATTATAGATGTTAAAATGATATTTGGTATGGGTGCCGTTAAAAACACCGAAAAAATTGATATGGTTATTAATTTGGAGCCTTGGCAGGATAAAAAAATGTACGACAGGCTCGGACTTAATACCGAATACAACAATATTTTGGGTATAGACATAACATCGCTTACCGTACCTGTAAAACCCGGCAGAAATCTTGCCGTTGTAGTTGAGGTTGCGGCTATGAACAACCGCCAGAAAAAAATGGGTTATAATGCCGCGGAGGCACTTAATAATCGACTTTTAAACGAAATGGAAAACAATTAACGTAAAAGGAGAATAAAAATATGTATTATTTGGGAATTGATATCGGAGGAACGGGAATTAAAGCAGGTATTGTTAAAGAGGACGGCACAATTGTTTACAAACAAAGCGCCGTAACGCAGGCACATCTCGGTTATGACGTACTTGCAGCCGATATAGCAAAACTTATTGAAGTTACTTTAAAAGAGGCAAATGTATCGATTGATGAAATTAAATCTATAGGTATGGGCTGTCCCGGTTCGATTGACGATAAAAACGGCGTTGTAATTTACGCAAACAATATTAATTTAAAAAATGCACCGCTGTGCGACGAACTTAAAAAATATTACGATAAACCCATTTATATAGGAAACGATGCAAACTGCGCCGCACTCGGCGAATATTTTGCACTTGGTGACGACAGTGTTGAAAACTTTGTTGCAATAACACTCGGTACGGGAGTAGGCGGAGGAATTATTTTAAACAAAAAGCTGTTTACAGGATCAAACGGTATTGCGGGCGAACTCGGACACACCGTTATAAAGGTTGACGGCGAGCCTTGTACCTGCGGAAGAAACGGATGCTGGGAAGCTTATGCGTCGGCAACCGCGCTTGTAAGAGATACCGAAAGAGCAGGCAAAAAGTACCCCGATTCCGCTGTGGCACGCAAAATAAAAGAAAACGGCAAAGCAAGCGGCAAAACAGCGTTTGACGCAATGCGCGAGGGTGATGAGGCAGGTAAAGAGGTAGTTGACAATTACATAAAAAACGTGTCGGAGGGCATTGTTAACATTATAAATACATTTCAGCCCGAATATGTTGCAATAGGCGGAGGAATAAGCAAAGAGGGAGATAACCTTTTAACTCCTGTAAAAAAATATGTTGAGGACAAAGTTTACGGCGGAGGGCTTGTAAACACAAGTAAAATTGTTATTGCCAAACTCGGCAACGATGCAGGTATAATAGGCGCGGCGCTTTTGGCAAAATAAAAAAGTATTGAATGGAGATTAATATGTCGGATTTTCGGTTTGTGACAGACGAACTTAAGAAAAACATAAATGCTCAAAATATACTTGAAAATGAACCGATGAAAAACCATACTTCGTTTAAAATAGGCGGAAACGCAAAAATTTTTGTTGCGCCGCAAAATGAGGACGAAATTTTATGGGTGCTTAAAACGGCACGCAGTACCGGCACGCCTGTTTTTACAATCGGCAACGGGTCTAATTTGCTTGTGAGCGATTTGGGATTTAACGGTATTATAATGCATATCGGCAAAAATTTTTCAAATGTAAGCACGGACGGCAATTTTATTACGGCACAGGCGGGTGCAACGCTTGCCAAAATTGCGGCGGCAGCACTTGGTGCCAATCTTACGGGTTTTGAGTTTGCATCGGGAATACCGGGGAGTTTGGGCGGTGCTGTTGTAATGAATGCGGGCGCATACGGCGGTGAAATGAAAGACGTTGTTGTTTCAACAAAATATATAGACGAAAATCTTAATATTTGCACCGTTTGCGCAGATGAACACAAGTTTGCATACAGAAAATCACGTTTTGGAGAAAATGATGTTATATTGGAAAGTAAAATTAAACTTTTGAGCGGTAATTACATCGATATTAAAAACAAAATGAACGAACTTAACGCGCGCCGAAAAGAAAAACAACCTCTCGACAAACCGAGTGCGGGCAGTACCTTTAAGCGCCCCGAGGGTTATTTTGCGGCAAAGCTTATAGACGACGCGGGCTTTAGAGGATTTAAATCGGGCGGCGCAATGGTATCGGATAAGCATTGCGGTTTTGTGGTAAATTACAATAACGCAAGTTTTGATGATGTTATAAACGTAATTAACATTGTTAAAAAAGAGGTTTACAATAAATTCGGCGTAAAGCTTGAATGTGAAGTTAAAATATTAAATTAGGCAAATAAGAAAAAATACGCAATGCGTATTTAACTTTTTTAAACTTACGACGGGGAGGTATTTGCATATGAAATTTGTAATTATTACGGGTATGAGTGGCGCGGGAAAGAGCGAAGCAATAAAATGTTTTGAAGATCTGGGGTATTATTGTGTTGATAATATGCCTCCCGTGCTGTTTGGCAAATTTGCCGAGATATGTGCAAGTGCCGATACCAATTTAAAACAGGTTGCGTTTGGCATAGATACGCGCGGAGGCGCAATGTTTAACGAACTTGAACAAACCCTTGAAGAATTTGAACGCACAAACGGCAAATGCGATATACTGTTTTTGGACGCCGATAACGAAATACTTGTTAAGCGTTACAAAGAAAGCAGACGCAAGCACCCGTTAAGCGTTGACGGCAGTTTAACCGAGGGCATAAAAAAAGAACGAGAAATGCTCAAATCCATACGCAAACGCGCAAAGTATGTTGTAAATACATCCAATATGAAACCGCGTCAATTAAGGGATTATATTGTATCTATATTTGACACCACCAACAATCCGTTAAATGTTATGACGGCAAATATTATGAGTTTTGGTTTTAAATACGGCATACCCATTGACGCTGACATTGTGCTTGACGTAAGATTTTTGCCAAACCCGTTTTATGTACCCGAGCTTAAAGAAAAAACGGGGCTTGACAGGGAAGTATCCGATTATGTAAAGAATGCGCCCGTAACGCAAAAGTTTTTGGGTAAACTTACCGATATGTTTACGTTTTTAATGCCTCATTATATAGAAGAGGGAAAAACAAATTTAATTGTAGCCATAGGCTGTACGGGCGGAAAGCACAGGAGCGTTACTGTTGCAAACTATTTGGGTGATTATTTGGCAAACAACGGGTACAACATATTTATAAACCACAGAGATATTAACAAAGACAGAATTTCAAGGCAATAATCATCAAAAAAAGATTTTTATGGCGGAGGATAACTGTATGACAAATGATTTTTTGCATTTTTCACACTTTTCGGATTTAAGGGTTGTGGCAGTCGGCGGAGGAACGGGACTTTCCACAATGCTTAGGGGTGTTAAGCTGTATACGCAAAACATAAACGTAATTGTAACCGTTGCCGACGACGGCGGCAACTCGGGTATGATACGTGAAGATTTGCATATACTGCCACCCGGCGATATACGCAACTGCCTTACGGCGCTTGCCGATACCGAGCCTATTATGCGTGATTTGTTCAGATACAGATTTACGTCGGGACGGCTGGAGGGGTATTGTTTCGGCAATTTGTTTTTGGCGGCTATGAGTGAGCTCAGCGGAAGCTTTGAAAAGGCAATCGAAAAAATGAGTTCCGTTCTTGCGGTTACGGGAAATGTTTTGCCCGTAACGTGCGATAATGTAAATTTAAAGGCGGAGCTTGAAAACGGTACTGTGGTATACGGCGAATGCAGTATACCCAAATGCGTTTTAAAAAATAAAAGTCCCATTAAAAAAATAATGCTGTCACCTCAAAACGTAAAGGTAAACGATAAATGCATAAATGCAATATATAACGCCGATTTAATTGTTTTGGGTCCGGGCAGTCTTTATACAAGCATAATTCCCAATTTGCTTGTGGACGGTATGAAAGACGCGCTTGAAAATACCAATGCCAAAATTGTGTATGTGTGCAATGTTATGACCCAGCCGGGCGAAACGGACGGCTTTACGGCATACAGCCACATAAAGGCTATCGAAAATCATTTAGGAGAAAATATCGTTGATTTTTGCTTGGCAAATTCGCAAAAAGTACCTGATATATTTAAAAAACGGTACGAAATGCAAAGCGCATTTCCCGTTATTGCCGATGACGGCGAATTTACGGGAACAAAAACAAAGCTTATACAAAAAGATTTATTATATTTTGACGGCGATGTTGTGCGTCACGATTACATAAAGCTTGCCGAAACATTGCTTTCGCTGCCCGGTTAATAACGATTATATTTATTGGAGAGAAGCAATATGTCTTTTTCAACAACAGTTAAAAACGAAATTATTTTAAAAGATTACAAAAACTCAAATAAAGGCGCCGTATGCGATGCAGACGGCGCCAAAGCTGAATTGACGGCATTTTTGCTGTATTCGGGCAAATTAAAAAAACACGCCGCGGGTTACGATTTAAAAATTAAAACCGAAAATGCCAAAGCGGCACGGCGGATATATTTTATAATGCGCGGAATACTTAAAATTAACCCGTATATAAAAATAAATAAAACGGGGGCAAAAGGCGCATATTATGAAGTGAGATGCGACGATACCGACGAAATTATTTTTTTGTATGAAAATTTGGGCCTTATAAAACCCGGGTGCGATTTTGACAAAACAGATAAAATACCGCATCTTAAATTATTTGCTAGAATAAGCGAACGCAAAGCGTTTGTAAAAGGCGCTTTTCTTGCCTGCGGCTCGGTTATGAATCCGCAAAAAAATTATCACCTTGAGTTTTCTGCGCCCTGCAAACGCACCGCAAAGCTTTTGGAAAGTATTCTTAAAACCTTTTCGGTTAATTCGGGTATTGTGGAAAGAAAATCAAAATATGTTGTGTATATTAAAAACAGCGACATTATAGCCGATGTTTTAACGATAGTGGGCGCCGTAAATTCGCTTACCGAATTTCACAATGCCAAAATTTTAAAAGAAATGCGCAACGGCATAAACCGTACCATAAACTGCGAAAATGCCAATATGGACAAAACGGTTGACGCGTCGGTTGCACAGGTTGCAAGCATTAAAAAGCTTATTAAAAGCGGTACGTTTGATAAACTTGCCGACAATTTAAAAGAAATTGCAATATTGCGGCTTGAAAACCGCGAAAGTTCGCTTAAAGAGCTTGGCGAAATGCTCGACCCGCCGATAGGTAAATCGGGAGTTAATCACCGATTGAGAAAAATTGCGGAGATAGCGAAAAAAGAAGAACAAAAATAAAAAAGAAAAAGGAGGCGGCATATATGCCGTTTGCACATTTGCACGTTCATACATCGTACAGTTTGCTCGACGGCGCCGCGCCGCCCGATAAGCTTATACAAAGAGCAAAACAGCTCGGATATGAACAAATTGCAATTACCGACCACGGTAATATGTATGCGGTGTTTGAATTTTACACAAAATGCATTGAAAACGGAATAAAACCCATAATCGGATGTGAGGTGTATACCGCACCCCGAATGAGATACGATAAAGACCGCAATCTTGACTCCGATTACGGTCATCTTGTGCTTTTATGCCAAAATAACGAGGGATACAGAAATCTTATGAAAATAGTAACCGTTGCGCAAACGGAGGGAATGTACTATAAACCGCGTGTGGATATTGAAACATTAAAAAAATATCATAACGGTTTAATAGCTTTAAGCGCGTGCCTGCGCGGCGATGTGCCGAAAGCGTATTTGACGGGCGGTTTTCAGCAAGCGCTAAAAAAGGCAAGGGAGTTTGAACAAATTTTCGGCAGAGGTAATTTTTATCTTGAAATACAAGACCACGGAATGGATGATGAAAAAAAGGTGAGTGCGGCGCTTGTGCGCCTGTCGCGTGAAACGGGCATACCTCTTGTTGCAACAAACGATGTGCATTATATTAATAAAGACGACGCGTTTTTGCAAGATGTTTTAACTTGTATTCAAACGGGCAAAAATATAAATGACGAGGACAGGTTAAAATTTTTCGGCGAGGAATTTTATTTAAAAAGCGAACAGCAAATGGCGGAGCTTTTTTATTATGCGCCCGAGGCAATTTTAAATACGTACGATATTGCAAAAAGATGTTCGGTAACCATAGATACTTCGCAGCGGCACGTACCAAAAATAGAAATAAAGGGAGAAACAAATCACATTGACTATCTTAAACGGCTGTGCCGGAGCGGACTTAAAAGCAGATACGGTATTGTGACG
This sequence comes from uncultured Eubacteriales bacterium, assembly GCA_900555295.1. Classification (GTDB taxonomy): domain Bacteria; phylum Bacillota; class Clostridia; order UMGS1810; family UMGS1810; genus UMGS1810. Next base: position 7,407 of record USKN01000027.1, on the reverse strand, counting down.
GATGAGTTAAAATCACGGCTTGATTACGAACTTGAAGTTATAGAAAAAATGGGATTTGCCGATTATTTTTTAATTGTATACGATTTTGTAAAGTTTGCCAAAGATAACAATATTTTTGTAGGGCCGGGCAGAGGTTCGGCGGCAGGCAGTCTTGTGGCATATTCGCTTAATATAACCGAAATAGACCCCATTAAATACGGTCTTATTTTTGAACGCTTTTTAAACCCCGAAAGAGTAAGTATGCCCGATATAGACATAGATTTTTGCTATGAACGCCGTGACGAAGTAAGAGCATACGTTACAAAAAAATACGGTGCCGACAAAGTGGCGCAAATTATAACGTTTGGCACATTGGCGGCACGTGCGGCGGTTAGATGTGTGGGTAAAGCTCTTGGAGTAAATTCGTTTACGGTTGATAAAACCGCGCGTGCCGTACCCGAAGTACTGCATATAAAACTTGCCGACGCATTGGCCGGCGACAAACAGCTTAAAAGTATGTATGAAACAGATTACGATGTAAAGCGTATTATAGATACCGCAATAAAACTTGAGGGGTTTCCGCGTAATGTGTCAACCCATGCGGCAGGTGTTATTATTGCCGACGCACCGCTTAACAATTATACACCGCTACAGCCGTCCGACACAGGGCTTATAACGCAGTACCCTATGGATGCACTCGAAAAAGAGGGCCTTTTAAAAATGGACTTTTTGGCATTGAGAAACTTAACCGTAATACGTGATACGCTTAAACTCATTAAAATGTCAAATAAAGACGGTATAAGGCAGTTAAGTGACATAAATTACAGCGACGGCAAAACATTTGATATGATATCACGCGGCGACACCGACGGTGTATTTCAGCTCGAAAACCCCGGGCTTCAGTCTTTTTTGCGTAAATTTAAGCCAAAATCGCTCGACGATATTATTATAACAACATCAATATATCGCCCGGGGCCTATGGCTCAAATACCCGAATTTTTAAAAAATGTTTCAAATCCGCAAAATATACGCTACATACATCCGCTTCTTAAACAGGTTACCGAGCCGACATTCGGCGCAATTGTGTATCAGGAACAGGTTATGGAAATTGTAAGAATTATGGCGGGATATTCAATGGCGCGTGCCGATATGGTGCGCAAAGTTATGGCAAAGAAAAAGCCCGAGCTTATGCAAAAGGAACGCGAAGTTTTTGTAAACGGTTTGACGGACGGCGACGGAAATGTTGTTGTACCGGGCGCTGTAAGAATGGGAATAAGCGAAAAAGAGGCAAACGAAGTATTTGACTATCTTGCGTCGTTTGCGCAGTATGCTTTTAACAAATCTCACGCCGCGTGTTATGCAACTCTTGCGTATCAAACGGCATACCTTAAATGCCATTATCCGTCCGAATATCTTGTGGCGCTTTTAATGAGCCTTATGGGCAATTCGTATAAAATAAACAAGTATATAAAAAGCTTTTCAAAGTACGGCATACGCCTTTTGCCGCCCGATGTAAACAAAAGCCGCGCACTGTTTTCGGTTGACGGAAAAGACGTACGGTTTGGGCTTGCGGCATTAAAGGGTGTGGGGCTTAAATTTCCAAACGATATTGAAACCGAAAGAGCGCAGGGAAAATTTAAATCGTTTGCCGACTTTTTAAACCGAATGGCAGATTACGGCATAAACCGCCGCTGCTGTGAAACTCTTATAAAATGCGGTGCGTTTGACAGTTTAAACAAAAACAGACGCGCGCTTTTGCTTGTGTACGACGTTATGCTTGACTGTGCGCTTCAGGACGCAAAGCTTATATCGGGCGGTCAGCAAAGTTTGTTTGACGCGGTGGGCGAACAATCGGGCGCAACGGACAGTATGATAAACGAAAAACAAACGGATTTTACACGCGAGCAAAAGCTTGCGTTTGAAAAAGAATATGCAGGTATGTATTTAAGCGGACATCCTCTCGAAAAATACCGCCATATTGTAAAAGCTTACACCACCGATGATATATATACAATACTTGACGGAAAAAACAACGACGGTTTAAAGGTGCGATTATGCGGTATAATATCATCGCCCGAACAGCGCCGTACAAAATCGGGTAAAATGATGGCGGTAATGACATTGAGCGATTTTTATGCGGATATTGAATTAACCGTGTTTGAAAACACATACTATAAATATGAGTACGTAATACAAAACACGTCTGCGGTTATGGTTGAGGCAACCGTTAACGTGCGCGGCGAAAATACCGTAAGCTTAACGGCTAAAAGCATTACTCCGCTGGAATCATTGCATATATCTCCAAAATTTACGCTGTATGTGCGCATTGAAAATTCAAAAAAACTTGATTTTCTTTTAAACATAACCCAAAAATACAGGGGCAATAACGGACTTTGCATTTATTTTGCAGATACTCAAAAGGCAATTAAGGCAGACGATAAAAACTCTGTATGTATATGTTCACAAATTATATATGAGTTATGCGAATTATTTGGAGATGAAAATGTTAAAATCAAATAAAAATAGCATAAATATCTTGATTTTTGTAAAAAAATGGTATAATATATGTATTATGGTATAATACGAATAATTGTATGTTAAATTATTTAATAAAGTAAGGAGCGTAAATGTTATGGATTACGATACTTCGGCGGATTATATAGTAATTAAAGCGCTTGAAAACGGAGTAACCATTATGGGGCTTACCCGCGGACGAGATACTAAATTTCATCATACCGAAATTCTCGACAAAGGGCAGATTTATATTGCCGAATTTACCGAAATTACATCGGCTATGAAAATTAAAGGCAAAGCCGTGGTGTACACCAAACACGGTCAAATTACATCCGGAGACGATATTTAAGCTATTGGAGGAATTAATTATGAAAGAGATTAAAAAAATAGGAGTTTTAACCAGCGGAGGCGACGCACCCGGAATGAACGCGGCAGTTCGTTCGGTTGTAAGATGCGGTATATTTAACGGATTTGAAATGTACGGTGTTTACGGCGGATACAACGGCCTTTTGCACGGCAGAATAGAAAAACTCGAGGCGCGTAACGTGGGCGACATTCTTCAACGCGGCGGTACAATACTCGAAACCGCAAGATGCCTTGAATTTACAACCGAGGAGGGTCAGAACAAAGGCGTTGAGGTTGCTCGTAAATTCGGTATAGACGCACTTGTTGTTATAGGCGGCGACGGCAGTTTTAAGGGTGCAAGAGCGCTTACAAACAAAGGTATACCCACAATAGGTATTCCGGGTACTATAGATAACGATATTGCCTGCAGTGAATATACAATCGGTTTTGATACCGCACTTAACACCGCAATGGAGGCAATAGACAAATTAAGAGATACCTGCACAAGCCATCAAAGATGCAGCGTTGTTGAAGTAATGGGCAGAAATGCCGGATATTTGGCTCTTCACGTTGCAATTGCGTCGGGTGCCGAAAACGTTTTAATACCCGAAAGAGAATTTGATTTTGAAAAAGACGTTGTAGATGTTGTTAAAGCCGGCAAACAGGCAGGCAAGAAAAACCATATAATTGTTGTTGCCGAGGGTGTTAAAGGCTCGGTTAAAATGGCAAAAGAAATTGAGGAGCAGACAGGCGTTTCAACAAGAGCCACAATTTTGGGCCATATTCAGCGCGGAGGCAGCCCCACGGTAAAAGACAGAGTAACCGCGTCGCAAATGGGTGAAAAGGCAATAGAACTTCTTAAAGAAGGTAAATCAAACAGAGTTGTAATTGTAAAAGACGGCAAAATAAACGATGTTGATATAAACGAAGGCCTTGATATGCACAAAACAATAGATGAGGACGAATACAGACTTGTTGCAAAACTGTCTATATAATAAACCTGTAAATTAATTATGAGAATATTTGCTTTAATTTTGTTGGCCGCAGGCGCGGCGGTTACATTTACGTCTAAAAAAACTGCGCCGTATATTTTTAAAACCGAAATAAACGATATGCATATTGCCGCCGTAAAAAGCGTGGGTTTTATAATTACCCTTGCGGCTGTGTTTTTGGTATTTTGGGGATAATGAAGGGAAGATATTTGTATGTCGAATAAAAAGGAACTGCCCAAAACGTATAATCCCTCCGAAATTGAGGATAAAATATATAACAATTGGGTAGAAAAAAGATATTTTGAGGCGGAAGCGGACAGCAAAAAAGAGCCGTTTACAATAGTTATTCCTCCTCCAAACGTAACGGGGCAGTTACATATGGGACACGCCCTTGACGAAACTTTGCAGGATATACTTGTAAGATACAAAAGAATGAAAGGGTTTAATGCACTTTGGATTCCCGGTACCGACCACGCAGGTATAGCAACGCAAATTAAAGTTGAAGAAGCATTGCGCAACGAGGACGGCACAACACGCTATGACCTCGGACGTGAAAAATTTCTTAAAAAAGTGTGGGATTGGAAAGCAAAATACGGCAGCCGTATTATAAACCAGCTCAAAAAACTCGGTTCGTCCTGTGCGTGGGAACGTGAGCGTTTTACAATGGACGAGGGCTGTTCAAAGGCGGTAAAAGAAGTATTTGTAAACCTTTACAATAAAGGCCTTATATATCAGGGCAACCGTATAATCAATTGGTGCCCTCACTGCATTACCGCACTTTCGGACGCGGAAGTTGAATACACCGAGCAGGAAGGTTATTTTTGGCATATTAAATACCCTGTTAAAGATAGTGACGAGTATGTTGAAATTGCCACAACACGTCCCGAAACTTTATTGGGCGATACTGCCGTTGCGGTTCACCCCGATGATGAAAGATACACGCATCTTGTGGGCAAAACTCTTATTTTGCCTCTTGTCGGCCGTGAAATTCCCGTTATTGCGGATGAGTATGTAGATAAAGAGTTTGGTACGGGCTGTGTTAAAATTACACCGGCTCACGACCCCAACGACTTTGAAGTGGGTATGCGCCATAACCTTGAACAAATTAAAGTGTTAAATGATGACGCAACCATTAACTCTTACGGCGGCAAATACGAGGGACTCGACAGATACGAAGCCAGAAAACAAATGGTAGACGATTTAAAAGAACAGGGATACCTTGTAAAAGTTGTTCCGCACAAGCATAATGTGGGTCAGTGTTACAGATGTTCAACAACCGTTGAACCCATTACGTCAAAACAATGGTTTGTAAAAATGAAACCGCTTGCCGAAAAAGCTATAAAAGTTGTGGAGGACGGAACGGTTAAATTTGTGCCCGACCGTTTCTCAAAAACCTATTTAAATTGGATGGAAAACGTACACGATTGGTGCATATCGCGTCAGTTGTGGTGGGGACACAGAATACCTGCGTATTATTGCACAAAATGCAATGAAACAATTGTTTCCAAAGAAGAAGTTACAAAATGCCCTCATTGCGGAGCAGATGTTAAACAAGACCCTGATGTTTTGGATACGTGGTTCAGCTCGGCGCTGTGGCCGTTTTCAACACTCGGCTGGCCCGAAAAAACAAAAGATTTGGATTATTTCTTCCCCACAAGCGTGCTTGTAACGGGATACGATATAATATTTTTCTGGGTTGCGAGAATGATTTTCTCATCACTCGAACACACAGGCAAAGAGCCGTTTAAACACGTGTTAATTCACGGTTTGGTACGTGACAGTCAGGGCAGAAAAATGAGCAAATCTCTCGGAAACGGTATTGACCCTATTGAAATAATAGACCAATACGGCGCCGACGCATTGCGCTTTACTCTTGCTACGGGCAATTCACCCGGAAACGATATGCGTTTTTACGAAAAGAAAGTTGAGTCAAGCCGTAACTTTGCAAATAAAATTTGGAATGCGTCAAGATTTTTGCTTATGAATATGGATATTGACGAAATTAAACTTCCGTCGGAAGATAAGCTCCGTACCGAAGATAAGTGGATATTAAGCGCATTTAACAGCGTATGCAGAGAAGTAAACGAAAATATAGATAAATTTGAACTCGGTGTTGCCGTAAACAAAATTTACGACTTTATTTGGGATAATTACTGCGATTGGTATATAGAACTTGTAAAGCCCCGTCTATATGCAAAAGACGGAAGCGAAACAGAGGCACAGCAGGTACTTTGCTATGTGCTTGTTAACTCGCTTAAACTTTTACACCCGTTTATGCCTTTTGTAACAGAGGAAATATTCAGCTATTTGCCTACGGGTGAGGAAAGCATTATGATTTCACGTTATCCCGAATATGACGAAAAACTTTGCTACCACGATGATGAAAAGAAAATGCAAATTATTATGGAGGCAATAAAGGGCATAAGAAACGTAAGAAGTCTTATGAATGTTGTTCCGTCCAAAAAGGCAAAGGTTATAATTGTAACAAGCAACAAAGATGTTTTTGCGTCATCCGACCAATTCTTTGAAAAGCTTGCGGGTGCGTCCGATGTTGTAATACAAAGCGATAAATCGGGTATTGACGATAATGCCGTTACAACCGTTGTTGAGGGTGCGGAAATATTTATTCCGTTTGATGAACTTGTAGACAGACAAAAAGAACTTGAACGTTTAACAAGCGAAAAGAAAAACCTTGAAGCCGAAATTAAACGTGTTGAGGGTAAACTTTCAAATGCGGGATTTGTTGCAAAGGCACCTCAAAAGGTTGTGGACGAAGAACGTGCAAAGGGTGAAAAATATACTCAAATGCTTGAAAAGGTAATTGAGAGTATAGAAAAACTTAAATAGGAGATAAGGCATTGAATAATAAGCTTAAAACCGAAGAAGAATGTATAAATTATATTCATTCTCTAAAAAAATTCGGTAAAAAAGCGGGGCTTGATAATATACGTGCTTTAATGAACTCATTTGGAAACGTTCAGGATAGGTTAAAATGTATACACGTTGCCGGCACAAACGGCAAAGGCTCGGTATCGGCTTTTATTTCAAGCATATTTATTGAACACGGATATAAGGTGGGGTTATATACCTCACCTTATATTGAAGTTTTTAACGAAAGAATACAAATAAACAATAAAAATATACCGTCCGAAAAACTTGTGTACTATACAAACAAAATCAAAAATATAATTGAGGCGGACGAAAATTTAAACCCTATTGAGTTTGAGGTAATAACTGCAATAGGTTTTTTGTATTTTTTTGATGAAAAATGTGATATTGTTGTGCTTGAAACGGGTCTTGGCGGACGGTACGACGCAACAAATATTATAAATGACCCCGCATTATCGGTTATTTGTACAATAGGGCTTGACCATATGAGTATTTTGGGCGATACAATTGAAAAAATTGCGTTTGAAAAAGCCGGTATTATAAAACAAAACGGCAGGCTTGCGGTGTACGGCAATATGGATAAAAGCGCGCTTAATGTAATAAAAAAAGCTGCCTGCGAAAAAAACGCCGATATTTATTTATCAAACGAAAACCCAAAAATTATTGAGCAATCCGCAGGCGGAAGCCG
>USKN01000026.1 GCA_900555295.1 uncultured Eubacteriales bacterium | reverse complement strand
GGGCTCGAACCTATGACCCTCTGCTTGTAAGGCAGATGCTCTCCCAGCTGAGCTATGCTCCCGAACGCTACTTGAATATTCTAACACAATATTTTGCATTTGTCAACACTTTTTTTTAATTTTTTTTGATTTTTTTTGATTTTTTTAAAAACTTTTAAAACTGCCGGTTATTACAGCAATTTACGGCTTAAAAAAGACTTAAAAAACTTTTTAAGCTGTTTTATTTAAATAAATTTTACGTCGAATACCGTTCCTTCGCCCTCTTTGCTTTCAACCGTTATTTCGGCATTGTTTTCAAGCGCTATATGCTTCACTATCGAAAGACCCAAGCCTGTGCCGTTTACTTTTTTTGAATGGCTTTTATCAACCCTGAAAAATCTTTCAAATATTCGCTCTTTATACTGCTCGGGTATGCCTATGCCTGTGTCGGCTATTTTTATTTCGCCGTCCGATACGATAATATCTATTTTGCCGTTCTCTTTGTTGTATTTTATGGCGTTATCGGTTATATTGTAAACAAGCTCGGTAATTTGACTGCCGTTTGCATAAATCGTTGTGTCATTTCCATTCAGCGATATCCGTATACCGCGCTGCTGCGCTTTTTGCTCCAATGTATCTATTACGTCACGTGCGGTTTTAATAAGGCTTATATATGTCTTTTCGCCGTCCGAATTGCTTTCGTCAAGCCGTGACAGCTTTATAACGTCGTCTATAAGCGTTAAAAGACGCGCCGCCTCTTTTTCTATTTTTGCGGTGAATTTTTTTACGTCCTCCGCCTTTGCTATATCGTTGTTTATTATTTGCGAATATCCCAATATTGCGGTAAGCGGCGTTCTGAGTTCGTGCGATACGTTTGCGGTAAATTCACGCCTTATTTGCGCGGTTTCGTATTCGCCGCTTATATCAAACATAAGCATAATTACACCGCTTACGTTGCCGTTTTCGCTTACGGGACTGAAAAATATATGATACGCTTTTGAGTCGGTTTGATATTTTAAACTGCACTTTTTGCCCGAAAAAGCCTCGTCAAGCTTTTCGCTTATATCGGCACTGCGTGTAAGATACACAATATTTTTGTGCGATATTTCACCCGTTTCGGCGTTAAAAATTTTAAGCGCGCCCGCATTTGCCGATATTACATTTTTGTTTGAGTCGAGCACAACAAGCCCCTCGTTCATATTGTCGCTTACGGTTTGCAAACGTATTTTTTGGCGCTTTACTTTTTCCATTTGGCGTGATATCTCGTTGTTTTGTCCCGATATTCGTTTTAAAAACGGCACAAGTTCATCATATACGTTACTGTAATCTATATGGTTTATATCTATTTGATTTATTGGCTCAACTATATTTTTTGTTAAATTAACCGACATTATAACACCCATCATATATACCAAAATAAGCACAAGTATTATGGGTACGGCGGTTTTTATAAGTATTTTGGTGAAATTATGCGCCGGCATTGCAAGACGTATTATACTGCCGTCGTTTAAGCGAACCGCATAATAATACATTTGCGACCCTGTTGTTTTGGAATAGCGCTGCGAATATCCCTCGCCGTTTTCGCGCGCTTTTGCAATTTCGGGACGGGTAAAATGGTTTTCTATGTTTTTTGTGTCTTTTTCACTGTCAAGTATTACGGTGCCGTCGCCCGATATAAGAGTTACACGTCTTTCGTTTTTTTGTATGACGGGCAAAAACCCCGTATTTGTTCCGTACGTATTAAGCGTATCGGCAATAAGGTGCGTTTCTGATTTTATTTCGTCTTTAAGACGTGCGTTAAAACTTGTATAGCACGCCGAAATTGTTAATATAGCGGTTAAAATCATTATTACAAATGCCGTTGCGTTTAAACTGCGGTATATTTTTTTATACAATTTCTATCCCACCTTATATCCGACATTGCGAACCGTTTCTATATAATCTCCGTATTTGCCGAGTTTTTGGCGCAGCGTTCTTATATGTACGTCTACCGTACGCGTTTCACCCTCAAAATCGGTACCCCACACGTCGTTCATAAGCCTGTCACGCGTTAAAACAATGCCGTTATTTATAAGCAATTGCTTTAACAGCTCAAATTCTTTGTATGTTAACGGTATTTCATCATTGTTTGCGGTTACTTTTCGGCGTGCGGTATCAACGGTTATTTCGTTGTATGTTAAAATACTGTCGTCGGTTTGCTCGCACCGTCTTAAAAGTGCGTTTATGCGCGACACAAGTTCAAGAACATCAAACGGTTTTGTTATGTAATCGTCGGCACCGCTGTCAAGTCCTTTTATTTTATCAATCCGTCCCGCTTTGGCGGTAAGCATAATAACGGGCAGTTTTTTTACCGCCGGTGTTGCACGTATATGTGAAAGTATTTGCATACCGTCACTATCGGGCAGCATTATATCAAGCAATACAAGTGACGGGGTCTTTTTTGACAATGCGTCGTAAAATGCTGCCGCGCTGCCAAATCCGCACACCTCAAACCCCATAGAACCGAGCGTATATTCTATAAGTTCTCTTATGTTTTCGTCATCTTCAACACAGTATATTGTTTTCATAACTTTTACCGCCTTTTTATCTTTTTTCTCTTTTTTCTCTTTTTTTCTATTATATCATTATATGTTTAATTTGTAAATTACAAAATGCATTTTATGTAAAATGTTTGTTAAATTTACAGTTTATTAACAACTTTATGCAATATTTAAAAAAATAACAAATAATTTAATATTTAAGCCCGCAATATCGTTACTTTTTTTGTTGACAAAATAAAAACATTATTGTAAAATATGTAACGTGCTACATATTATTAAATTGAGGGTGATATTACTATGAGAGCTGATGAACTTTTTTCACAACTTATAAGGTCATCTATTTGTATGAAAAAGTATTCAAACAAAGTGCTTTCAAAAACCGGCATAACACACGGGCAAGCACAAATCTTGGGGTTTTTGGCAGATAATTTCGACAAAAAAATAACTCAAAAAGATATTGAAAATGAGTTTGGATTAAGCCACGCAACGGTAAACGGGTTTATGAAACGTATGGAAGATAAAGGGCTTTTAACCACTTTTAAAGACGAAAAGGATAAACGCTACAAAGTGGTAAAACCCACAAATGCGCTTAAAAACTACTATGAGGACGCAAAGGCGCAGTCAAAGGACTTTATAAATGTATTAAACAGCGCAATGCCCGAAAGCGAACAGCAAATGCTTTTTGAGCTTTTGGCAAAATTTGAACGCATAGGCAAAAGTTATGTTGATGATGTTTTTTTATGTGAACAGGGAAAGGCGGAACAAAAATGATTATAAAGCAAAAAAAATTATTATCATCGGCGACGGCAGTATTTTTAGCCGTATCGCTTGCGGCGGGTTCGGTATATGCCGACGCCGAACAAACACAAATGCAAACACAAGCACAAGCACAAGCGGCGCATTACAAGCTTTCGCTTAAAGACGCAATTGATATGGCAATTAAAGACAATCCGCAAATTACGGCTTTCGAAACCGAGCAAAAAAGCAACAAAATTAATTTGGACGCCGCATATAAAAATATGAACAGATATAAAAAAGCGGATGTACACTCAACAAACTACTCGGTAATGTTTGTAAAAAAAGGTTATTATGTACATTCGTATGAAGCGGCAATAAGATTGAACGATAAAAACCTTGAAAAAATAAAATCAAATATATCGTATAATGTAACGCAAAGTTACTTTAATTATAAAATAGCCGACTCATTGTGCGGTATAGCGCAAAACGCGTATAATCTTGCAAAAGAAAATTACGATAACGTATCAAAACGTTTTGAGCTCGGAATGATAGCGGAGCTTGACCTTAAAGGCGCCGGGCTTAACGTAACGCAATGCGAAAACACGCTTAACTCGTACATACGAACCCGCGATATAGCAAAAGAAAATTTAAAAATAAATTTACAGCTTGACGGAACGGATTGTGATTTTGAATTAACCGACAGCATAGAATGTAAAGATTTTTCGGCGGCGCTTAAAGACGATACCGAAAAAGCAATGACGAGCCGCTACGATGTAAATGCATTAAACGAAAACTACTTGCTTGCCAAAGAATATTTTGAAATTGCAAAACCGCTTTCGGAGTCATCTGCAACATACCAAAGCGCGTACAGCGATTATATAAACAAAGAATACAGCTATACAAACGGCAAAAAACAAATTGCGCTTTCGTTAAACAACACGTATAATTCGTGCCTTACCGCAAAAGACTCTCTCAATACGGCGCAAACGTCGGCGGATATTGCAAAACAAACTTACGATATAAACAAAGTAAAGTTTGGCAGCGGTATGATAACCAATACCGAACTTACCAAATCGCTTAACGATTATTTAAACGCAAACATATCGCTTGAAAACGCAAAGCTTACTTACAAACTTGCGGTGGAAAAGTACGGTTATGAAATATCAATAGGCTTATAAAGGAGACTACATCATGTATAAAAAAATTATAGCAGTAAGTACGGCGGTTTTGCTTGCTTTTGGTGCGGCAGGCTGCTCAAAAAAAGATGACAAACAAAAAAAGGAAACAACAAACGCAACCAATGTAACCGTATACACCGTAAATTCGGGTGATATAAACTCAACGGCAAGTTATACCGGTGAAATTATTGCGTCCGAAAGCACCGCCGTTTCGGCAAAAGTATCGGGCGACGCACAAACGGTATATGTAAAAGAGGGTGACTTTGTAAGAGCGGGCAGCAAGCTTGTAACAATTGACCCAACATCTTACAGACTTGCGTACAATCAGGCGCTTGCGGCATACAACAGCGCGGTGTCGTCTAAAAAAAGCGCTGAAGCGTCCAAAAAAAGCGCCGAGGCGGGATATAACAGCGTAACAAACGGAAGTATGCGCCAAACTCTTACACAGCTTGAATCACAGCTCAATGCCGCACAGATTGCATACGATAACGCACTTGACATATACAACAAGCAAAAAACGCTTTACGATATGGGTGCAATAAGCGAAACGGAATTTAATACATACAAAACAAGTCTTGAAAATGCAGAATTAAGCTTAAATACGGCAAAAACAAATTACGATTTAACCAAAAACGTTGTGTCGCAAGAGAGTGCCGCAACCGCAAAAGCGTCGGTAGAATCGGCAGAGGCAGGCATAAACAGTGCGCAATCGGGCATTGAATCGGCAAAAGCCGCGCTCGATATTGCAAAAAATAATTTAGACAATTGTACCGTTACCGCGCCTATCTCGGGATATATTTCGTCAAAGAGCGTAAACAAAGGACAAATGGTGGCACAGGGAACGCCTGTTGTAACAATTACAAACACATCGCTTGTTGACGCCGAAATAAGCGTAACCGAATCGGTTATACCTCTTGTTGACGTAGGCACAAAAGCGAATGTAAATATAAAAAGCGCAAATGTAGAAAACGTTGAGGGCGTTGTAACGTCGGTAAACCCTGTAAAGGACGGAAAAACGGGTCTTTACACGGTAAAAGTTTCAATGTCGAACGCCGACGGCAAATTAAAGCAAGGTATGATTGCCGATATAACGCTTGTAACCGAAAGCGACTCAAACGCAATTACAATACCCGTTGAATCGCTTATGCAGGACAACAGCAACGGATATTACGTATATGTTGCAAAAGGCAAAAAAGCACAAAAAAGAAATGTTGAAACGGGAATTATGAACGACGAAAGCGCGCAGATTTTAAGCGGAATTGAGTCGGGCGACAAAGTAATAGTAAGCGGAAAAGAATATATTTCCGACAAAAACAACGAAATAAAAATTGTAGAGAAATAGGGGTACACATAATATGAAATTACACGAACTTTCAGTTAAACGCCCCGTTGCGGTAAGTATGATAATACTTATATTTGTTGTAATAGGTGCATATGCGCTTACAATGCTTCCGATTGAGCTTATGCCCGATATGGAAATGACATACGCGCTTGTGTACACATCTTACCCCAATGTAGGCTCGTCGGAGGTTGAAAACCTTGTTACAAAAAATATAGAAAGTGCCATAAGCTCGGTATCGGGCGTTGACACAATTCAGAGCCAATCGTCGGAGGGGACGTCGGTTGTAATGGTATCTTTTAATGCCAAAACGGATATGGATAAAGCGGTATCCAATATGAAGGACAGAATAGACCTTATTAAATCGTATTTGCCCGACGAATGTGAAGACCCAACCGTTATGAAACTCGACACGTCTATGATGAGCGCGGCAATGATGAGCATAACATATGACGGGTACGACCTTATACAAACAAAACAATTTGTTGAGGACAACTTAAAAAGCCGTCTTGAAGCGGTTGACGGTGTTGCATCGGTTGATATTGCCGGTGCGCGCGACCGTATTATAGAGGTTGAAGTCGACCCCGAAAAAATATACGGTTTCGATATGAGCATATCGTCTATAATAGGCGCAATAGGCGCACAAAACACCAATATGCCGGCAGGTTCAACCGAGGGTATGAACCGTGATATGTCGGTAAGGGCGCTGGGTAAATTCTCTATGGTAAAAGATATAGAAAATGTGCCCTTAAATACATCAACGGGACAAATTATATATCTAAAAGATATAGCGTCGGTAAAAGACACATATTCCGATAATTCGTCGTATGCACGATTAAACGGCAAAGACTCGCTTTCAATAAGCATAAGCGCCGAGTCGGACGCAAATACCGTTGATGTTGTAAACGGTGTAATATCGGTGCTCGACAGCATAAAAGACCAAAACCCGAAATTTAAATACAATATGACAATGGAACAGGCAAGCTATATTGAGGACTCCATAAACTCGGTTGCAAACAATGCTGTATCGGGTGCATTTTTAGCAATACTTGTACTGCTTTTATTCCTCGGAAATGTTCGTACATCGCTTGTTATAGGTATTTCAATGCCTATATCGGTTATAACCACATTTATAGGTATGTATTTTTCGGGAATGTCGTTAAACGTTGTATCGCTCGGCGGTCTTGCGCTTGGCGTCGGTATGCTGGTTGACAACTCGGTTGTTGTAATAGAAAATATTTACCGCCGCAAAACCGCTCTTAAAGAGGACGAATACACCTCGTCGGTAAATGGTGCGGGCGAAGTTGTAGGTGCGGTTGTTGCGTCGGTTATAACAACCTGTATTGTATATGTACCAATACTGTTTATAGACAATATGATGGCGATAATGTTTAAACAGCTTGCATTTTCCATTATATTCTCGCAGATTTCGTCACTTATTGTAACATTTTTAATTATACCAATGTTCACATCAAAAATGAAAAACACCGACAAGCGCAACGAAAAGCTTTCGTTTGTACTTGTACCGTTTGAAAAGATGATGAACTATCTTTACGGTAAATACAGAAAGGCGCTTGCGTCGGTTTTGCGCCATACCAAAAAATTTATGATTGCGGTAATTGCAATATTTGTTGTATCGCTTATTGTACTCGGCTCACTTGGTATGGAGCTTATGCCGTCAAGCGATGAAGGCATGCTCACGGTAAGCCTTGAAATGCCGCAGGGTACAAAACTTGAAGACACAAATGCGCTTACCGAAAAAGTTGAAAATATAATTAAAAAAGATAAAAACGTTCAAACAATATTCTCCAATGTAGGTTCAAGCGGCGCTATGGGCGCAATAATGGGCTCGGGTTCAAACTCGTCAAGCATTACTGTAACACTTAAAGATAAGCGTAAAAAATCAACCGATGCTGTATGCCAGGATATACGTGACTTACTTTCGGAAATTACGGGCGCAACCGTGTCGGTTCAAGCGTCAAACTCATCTATGAGCGGTATGTCGTCAAACGAATTGAGTTTTGAATTTACGGGAACAGATGATGACGAACTCAAAACCTTTACCGATGAGGCACAAAAGCTTTTATCTAATGTAAAGGGCGTTACCGAAACGGATACGTCGCTTTCGGAAACAAAATCGGAGGTACGTATACACATAGATTCATCACGTGCGGCAAGATACGGGCTTAACACCACAACGGTTGCAAACCTTACCAAATACGCGCTCGACGGCACAACGGCATCGCGTTATACCGAGGGCGGCAGCGAATACGATATAAAAATTGTATACCCCGAAAATTACGTTAAAAACTACAATGAGCTTAAAAATATGCAAATAAAAGCTCCCACGGGGCAATGGATATCGCTTTCGGATATTGCCGATGTAAAGGTAGAGCAAGGCTACACAACGCTTTCGCGTGTTGACCAAAAACGTGTTATAACAATTTCGGCAAAACTGTACGGCACCGATATGGGTACTGCCACAGCCGAATTTTACAAAGCACTCGAAAAGCACGGTATGCCCGACGGAATAAGTATGAATACGGGCGGTTCGTACAAAATAATGATGGACGCTATGAAATCATTACTGCTTGCAATACTTTTGGGTATAGTACTTATGTATCTTGTAATGGCGGCACAGTTTGAAAACCTTTTACAGCCGTTTATAATACTGTTTACCGTACCGCTTGCTATAATAGGTGTTGCGCTGGTACTGTTTATAACACGCACACCGCTTTCGGTTGTGGGCTGTATAGGTGTACTTATGCTTTTGGGTATAGTAGTTAATAACGCGATAGTGCTTATAGACTTTGTAAACACCTACCGCAAAGAAAAACCCGACGCACAGCTCGATACCGCACTTATAGAATCGGGCATAACAAGAATGAGACCTATTTTAATGACATCACTTACATCTGTACTCGGATTTTTGCCTATGGCTATGGCAAAGTCGAGCGGTGCCGAAATGATGCAGCCGCTTGCGCTTGTACTTGTGGGCGGACTCCTTGTAGGTACACTTTTAACATTGTTTGTAATACCGGCGGTATTTAAAATATTTGAGCTAAAAAAAATAAAAAGAGCACAAAAGAAGGCCGCAAAAATTAAAGCACAGTAATAAATAAAAACATAGAGAACTGCAACAAATATGCGGTTCTCTATGTTTTTTTAGTCAGATAATATTGTTTTAAAATGTGGGGTTTGCCTTATATGTTTAGAACAGGCAAGAGGGAGTTGAATACGCATTGCCCGACACCGGAAGTTTTTCACAATCTTTCAGCTTGTCGGCTAAAACGTGCGACAGCCCGCCTGCACCCTGCCGCACTAAAATCTTGCAAAAAACATCTCGGTGGCGGGTGCGAGCAGTTTAACATAAGAGATTTTTGTTGTTATAAGAAAAACACCGCAGGGAATACTGTCGTATTTTCAAGGTGTTTGACGAAATAACATCGGAAATCTCTATGTTAAACCGATGTGGGTTCGACTCTCTCTTGCCTAGGCAATACTATTTTAAATGTATTGGTTGTAACCTCAATACGCGGTTTTACATTTTTGTCTTTATAAAAATTATAAATTTTTCTTATTCCCGTTCCGTAACTCTCTATAAGATGCAATCTGTGAAATATTTCGGCAAGTTTTTTGTTTCGCGGCTGTGAAATCCCTGAACGTATATCATCGGGCGACAACCCCGGCATAAGTCCGCCTATTGATATAAATTCCATTTCTTTATCATTTACATTTATTATAATACTGCCGCTAAATGAATAATCGCGGTGAACAATCGCATTGAGTAATGCCTCACGTATTGCCTCGTCAGGATAGTCCCTTTTTTCAATTCGCTCCAAGCCTTTAAAAACAGAAACAGTTTTATTACATAGCATAAGATAGTCAAAGGCATTCTTCAATTGTTCAAAAACCGAACCGCCAAATTCCTTGCTATCTTTAAAAGTTGTATTTTCATCATCACCAAAGACAGCGATTTTAATTGTGTGATCGCATTGGTCGGATATAACAAGTGCAAGATTGGTGTACATTCCGTCATTGCCCTGCGTAATGCCCAATACCCTGTATTTGTTTTTTCCAAATTCTGTGTCGTATTTTTTAAAAGCCTTTTCGGCAGATGTAAATGTAAGAGATTGTTTTGTGGAACGCATTTCCTCAAAAACATCGCCGTCACTGTTTTTAATCATTTGACGTATTTGTTCATATGATGCTTGCACGCTTGACGTACCCTGACGAACGTAAACGCCGCTTGGTTTTATACCTTTGCCTTTTAGATAATAAGGTTTTCTTGCACCCTCACTTACTGTAATACGAACAATTCTATTTTCTTGAATTGTAAAGTGTACAAACATTGTAACATCAGGCATTATCGCATCACGAATACCGTTTGTAATGCGTGTATATTCTTTATCGGGATTTGTAAGTCCTACAGCATTACCGTTGTCATCGATCCCAACATATATTGTACCACCGTCCGTATTGGCAAACGCAATAACTTCCTTATATATATCTTCTGTAAATTGAGATTTAAACTCTGTATTTTCGGTTTCAAAATTCATAAAAACACCTCCGCTTCACAAATATTCATATTTAAGTTTAAATTTCTGCTCCGAGCGTTGCCGCCATAACGGCTTTAATGGTATGCATACGGTTTTCCGCCTCATCAAACACTATCGACTGCTTGCTTTCAAATACAGCGTCGGTTACCTCCATACAATCGCGGTTAAATTTTTCGTCCATTTGTTTGCCTATTATCGTTTTTTTATCGTGATACGACGGCAAACAATGCATAAATACCGCACTTTCACCCGCAATGCTCATAATATGCTCATTTACCTGATATTTACCCAAATCATTTATTCTCTCTTCCCAAATTTGCTCGGGTTCGCCCATAGATACCCATATATCGGTATATATAACATCAGCACCATTTGCCGCCTTTTCGGGATCGGTTTCAAAATTAATTTTTGCGCCCGTTTGCTTTGCAATTTCTCTGCAAGTATTTACAAGCTCCTTATCGGGGAAATACTTTTCGGGAGCGCAGGCGGTAAAATCAAGACCCATTTTGGCACAGCCGACCATAAGTGAGTTACCCATATTGTAACGCGCGTCGCCCATATATACAAACTTTATTCCTTTTAAATATCCAAAATGCTCTTTAATTGTTAAAAAGTCGGCAAGTATCTGCGTCGGGTGAAATTCGTCGGTTAAACCGTTCCATACGGGTACATCGGCATACTCCGCAATTTGCTCCACAATTGTTTGTCCGTAACCGCGATACTCAATACCGTCAAACATTCTGCCCAAAACACGTGCAGTATCGGCAATGCTTTCTTTCATTCCGATTTGTGACGCTTTGGGGTCCAAATATGTAACATTCATTCCCAAATCGTGTGCCGCAACTTCAAACGCACAGCGTGTACGTGTGCTTGTTTTTTCAAATATAAGCGCTATATTTTTGCCCGTAAGCACATTATGCGGCTCACCCGCTTTTTTTTGTGCTTTAAGCTTTGCGGCAAGCTCTATAAGATATTCTATTTCGTCACTTGAATAATCTATAAGTTTTAAAAAATCTCTGCCCTTTAAATTCATAATATGTAACCTCGCTTTATGTAAATATACTTAAATTATATATTTTTATAGGCAAAAAGTCAAGTGTTAATGTATAGGCAGACGAGCATACAAATATCAAAGACAATATAACTTAATACCAATACCTTTTCATAATCGCAAACACAAGTCAAGAGCAGTAAAAATGAGTATAAAAAATCACGCACAAAATATGCGTGAAAAACACCTTTATCGTCAAAAAATCTTGAATTTTGCGGATAAATAGTGTATAATAAATTTTGTCGGAGCAATCCGACAGGCAGTTCGGGAATGAACATTCCGTGGACGGCTCGCCCCAACCCCATTACATAATGGAAAGGGGGGTGTTGCTTATGGGAAAGACTTTATTAAGAATATTGTTATTTACAATTATCTTTCTGATAGTTTTTACTATAAAAGCAAGTTAGTCGCCCACACTCCCAATGTTTGCGACTAACTTTTTCGTATAACTATGGCGAGCCGTTCAAACGGACTGCCTTTTTCTATTATCATTATACATCTGAAAATCAAATTTGTCAACGGTTTTCAGAAAATTTAACATACTTTATTTGTTCAATTGTATCACAACATAATGTATAGAGCAAGAGTGAGTTTAAACCAAATTGCCTTTTATTATTTTATATTTAAAATATATTTTCTTCAATTATGCGCCTCATAGATTTTAATGCCTCATTATACTCAACATTTTCAAAAAGCAATGATGCTGTAACGGATTCATAATCAGCTTTAAACACATCTTTATTTACAATTTCCGAAAGTATTTTGTTCATATCAATTTCATTTTGCGCCGACAAGCAAGTTTTATGTTTCACTCTCTCTGCTCTTACATCCTTAACAAGCCTTTTTAGCCCTTCATCAAATTCAACCATACTTTCAAGCTTGTAAATATCATAAATATGCCTTGAATTCTGAAATATATTTCCGTTTAAATAATAATCTCCGATAGCATATATCTTATCAATCAACGTTCTTTCAGCAGATTGCACAGTTATATCAAACGGAGTCAGGTTCCATTCATCTGCATATTCAAGAATATTATTTTCTTTAAGATAATCATATATATAATTTGTTACTTGTCTTTTTTCGTTCGGATAAGCTCTGAAAAATACAGCCGTTTCAACGATTATTTGAGGTTTTAAATAACTTGCACCTAAGGTTACGGGATATTCAATAAGATATTTGTTAAAATCTCTTCTGCTGAAGATCTCGCTATTGTTTGCAAGCCGAAAACTCAGTTTATCTATAACAGCCTCTATATCCTTTTTTAATGCGCGCCTTTCACCCTCGGTCGGCTTGTTTTCGCCTTTTACATTTAAATCAATATCCTCCGAGAACCTCTTTATAATGCCGTAACATTTTGATAATGACGTTCCACCCTTGAAAACAACATCATCTCTTTTTTTTAACAGTTCCCGCAAAAACAATGTTACATAATAATCCTTTTCAATAATTGCAGGTTCCATATCAAAGAAGTCGGAGGTTTTGAGTACAACTTGCTCAAAAAGTTCTTTATTATCGTGTAACATCATAAACCACTTCACTTTCAATAAATGTTCTCAATGCTTTGTCGGGAAAAAAAGGTGCATACTTGGTTATATCACGCTTTACTATATTGTTTCTTTCAACATATTCTGCCGCAATTTTTTTCTCCTCATCACCAAAAAAATTCGGCGATACAAAATTCATCATTTCAAGCAGACTTAAGACCGGGGCATTTTTTTTTGTTATATTTACCCTCGCACGACGGAGTATTACCCGTTGCTTTCCAACAGAAACCTCGCGGACTTTTGCTGTTTCTTTATTCGTATATATTTCTATTGTATTTGCTACCTGCGATGACATACCAATTATATTAAGAAAACTTACTCCCGAGTAATAACCGATTACATTGCTTCCGTCATTAATATACTTTTTTTCAATAACTCTGTTAGGGTTAAGTACGCTCTTACCAAACGGTGTATCCTTTGGAATATAACAAATTCCTTTATCAAATCTCATAAGCTTTCCGGCTTTAACAAGTTTGCATATTTCCTTATACAACCACGGTTTTGAATAATCCTTGTATTGTATCTCATTTGTTAAAATCGGCTCGTTAAATCCGTAATGTTCAAGCAGATAATTATATAGCGTCACTGTATTTAGCTCCTTTCATACAATATTATTTCTTTTTACAATAATATTATACTACTTTTAACTCATTTTGTCAATTTTAATATAATCATTAACAAAAACGCACGCGGCTTATTTTGTTATTTTTTATAATGTTCCCAAATTATAAATTTTAATATTCCGCTTTACCGCATAATTAAACGTCCTTGCCGCGCCGCCCCAACCGTGATTTACAAATGCTATTAAATAATCGGATTTATTTATCATATATTCATTGCACTTTACTATGTAAAATCTTTTTGGCGTATTTTGGGGAATATCCGCCATAATTATTTCATCAAATTTTGTATACAATTCTCTATAATCAGTTATTTTTTTAGTAAGATACGGAATTACCAAACACAGCTTAATATCATTATATTTATTTTTTAAATCATATACCGTACTTGCCGATATGCTGTCAAATCCACCGTAATTACCTACCCAAAATTCTTTTAAATTGTTTTCATTGATTAATTTTTCAATCAAATATCGCATTTTACCTCAAGCTTTTCATTGAATCTTAAAATATTATTGGATAACATTCCGCTATGAATTCAGACTATCAAAGCAAATATTGGGCCTTAGAGGTTCAAACATCAGCTAATAATACGGACATTAATAAATTATCCGCTTCTTTGGTAACGTCCAATATTGATCTTAATCCGCATCAGATTGATGCAGCCCTATTTGCCTTGAAATCTCCTGTTTCTCAGGGGGCCATTCTCGCTGACGAGGTAGGTCTTGGTAAAACCATTGAAGCCGGAATTATCCTGTAGGAGTATTTTTCCCGTAACAAAAAACATCTGCTGGTAATTGCGCCCGCTTCTTTGCGAACACAATGGAAAAACGA
>USKN01000025.1 GCA_900555295.1 uncultured Eubacteriales bacterium | reverse complement strand
ACCCATAGAAGTAGGCGAAAAAATATTAATTCAGCCCGAATGGGAAAAACACAGCGAAAAGACCGACAGAACGGTATTTACCGTAAACCCCGGAATGACATTCGGAACGGGTACGCACAGCAGCACCAAACTTTGCATACGAGCGCTTGAAAAAGTAATTACACCGCAAACCGATATGCTGGATATAGGCTGCGGAAGCGGTATACTATCCATTATATCGCTCCTGCTCGGTGCAAAAAGCGCCATAGGTATAGATATTGACGAAAACTCCAAACACACCGCATATGAAAATGCAAAAATGAACAGCGTAGACAAATCAAAATATACTGTTTATACAGGAGATATTTTAACCGATAAATTGCTTTTTGAAAAAATATCACAAAAAAAATACAGCGTTATTGCCGCAAATATAGTAGCTGATGTTATTATAGCATTGCTGCCGACGGTTAAAAAACTTATTATGCCGGGAGGCACGTTTATATGTTCGGGCATAATAAACGAAAGACTTAACGATGTATTGGATGCCGTAAAATTAAACAGCATAAAAGTATCGTATGTTGAAAAAGACGGTGAATGGTCATCGGTTGTATGTGGATTTTAATAGAAATCATTAATATTTTTTACACATTTATACAATAGTTTAAAATAAGACTTGACGAACCATATGGTAGGTGTGTTATAATAGTAGAAGTGTAATAAATCATTTTTAAGGAAGGCAGAATATTAATGCATAGATTTTTTACCGACGCATCTTGCATTGCATACGACAATATTACCATACTCGGTGATGATGTTTTGCATATTACAAAAGTTTTGCGTTTAAAATGCGGCGACGATATTTGCATATGCGATGGATGCGGAAACGACTATATATGCCGTATATCCGACATAAAAAAAGATGCGGTATTATGCAATATACTTTCAAAGCATAAAAGCGCTTGCGAAAGTCCGCTTAACATAACACTGTATCAGGGTATACCAAAAGCGGATAAAATGGAATATATTATACAAAAATGCGTTGAGCTTGGGGTAAATGCGTTTGTTCCCGTTGAAACAATGCGTACCGTTGTTAAACTTAAAGACAGCGAAAAAAAACGTATACGCTGGCAAAAAATTGCCGAACAGGCCGCAAAGCAAAGCACACGCGGAATAATACCAAAAGTTTTACCGCCGTCAAAGTATAGTGATATTATAAAAAAAATTTCGGACGATGAAAATGCGCTTAATATACTTGCATATGAAAATGAGCAAAATTTAAGCATAAAATCGGTTTTAAAACAAACAAATAAAACAAATATTAATATAATAATAGGACCCGAGGGCGGATTTGATAAAACCGAAACAGAACTTGCCGATAAAAATAACATAAACATTGTTACATTGGGTCCGCGTATATTGAGAACCGAAACGGCTCCTATAGCGGTAAGCACTGCCGTAATGTACGAACTCGGCGATTGGTAACACAAATAACAAGGAGAATAAAAAAATATGTCTAAAAACGAAAAGAAAATCAATAAAAATATTATGGCTTTAAAACACACAAATCTAATGTTGGTTTCCACAACAGTATCAATATGCACGGGACTTGTGTTACTTTTAATATATACGGGACTTAAAGGCACAATGTCGTCATTTGTATTTTCAAGAACAATGTGCGGTGTTATTTCGGCTATTATGCTTATAGGCGCAATTGTACTTACATTTGTATCGGCAAAAAAAGACGTACTTTACACCGAGTTTGCCGTTTTTGCATATGTTATGAGCTTTGCATTTTTAAGTATGCTCGGCGTTCCGTTCTTTTTAAGAGGAATAAACGGCATAGAAAAGTTTTTTGTAACACAATATGTAATGTTTGCAACAGCTGTTGTTGATGTGATTTATCTTATAATTTCACTTGTGTATCATACATTTAAATCATCTGAAAAATAATATTTTTTTCATAACAGTATTTTTAAAACAGATATCGCTGCAGTGATACGACCAAAAAAATAAAACGGTTTAAAGGTCGGTTCTGTAGCGATATCTGTTTTTATAATGAGGGTGTAGCAAATATATACAATAAAAAAATCCGCACACAACAGTATACGGATTTTTGGCGACGCAGAAGGGGTTCGAACCCTCGACCTCCAGCGTGACAGGCTGGCGTTCTAACCAACTGAACTACTGCGCCATTGACAACAACAGTAATATTATACCACATCATTATTAGTATGTCAATACTTTTTTCTGCTTTTTTTGCATATTTTTTAAAAATCTTTTTTATGTTCAGCTTATATAATTTTGCCTGAAAGTACGGTAAAACAGGCGAACGTGTTCTTCTAATTTATTTAAACATTCCTGCTCTCTTTCGGGTTGCCTGTCGCATATGCCGAGTAAAGATATAACGGGTGCGGTATACATAAGCGCAAGCGCATCCGCATTTTCGGCTTTAAGCTCACCCGCCTTAATAAGCTTGTCAAATATATTTGAATGATACGCAACAATTCGGTCGATATATCTTTCGGAATATAATTGAGCAAGTTTTAACGACCTGAATTGCTCAATTGTCATCATACGTCTAAAACTGCTTGTTGCCTTATTATGCATGGAATACAAAAATATTTGGCGTACTTTTTGTATAAGGGCATCATATGTTATGTTTGAAAAACATCAATGTCCTTTTTTACATCTTGTATATGAATATTAATCTCATCGGTATATTTTTGGTATTGAACGGCTGTATTTTCTACAATAGCGTCAAAAATTGCCTGTTTACACGAAAAATGATTATAAAGCGACGATGCTTTAATACCCACCGCCTCTGCAATTTGTGCAACACTTACCGAATCGTAACCGTTTTTTGAAAACAATTCCAATGCTTTTTCAATAATTTTGTTTTTTGTATCCTGCTGTTTCATAAACCCTCCGCAAACTAAACATCAATCAGCAATATTATAATATGATACAGCCGATTTGCCAACTGTTTCGGGTACTAAAGTATTATAATAAAATCCGCCCTTTAAAACGTAAAATATGCCCTGTTATTTACACACGCTTTTTGCTATAATTTTTATTATAAATATAAAATTGGAGTGATTATATATGCTTAAATGCTACGATTTATTATGTGAATACAGAAGCGAACTTGTAGGAACCGATGAAAAGAGCCCCCGCTTTTCGTGGAAAATTAAAAGTGACAAAACAAACGTTTTGCAAACCGCTTATGAAATAGAAATATGCGGTTTATGGAGCTCGGGGAAAATTAATTCCGATATATGCACAAACATTACATACACCGAAAACAAAATTAAACCGTTTACACGGTATATATGGCGCGTACGTGTGTGGGATAATTACGGCAATGTTTCAGATTGGACGGAAAGCTTTTTTGAAACGGCTTTAATCGACACACCTTGGCAGGCAAAATGGATTACAACAGAGCAGGAAAAAACCGAACACTGCCCCGTTTTCAGAAAAAAATTTATTTACAAACAAACAAATAATCCTGTAAGAATTTATGCAACCGCATTGGGTAACTACGAAATAACGCTTAACGGAAAACGCGTCGGCGACAGTTGGCTTACACCCGGTTACACATCCTACCGCAAGCATTTGCTGTATCAAACATATATCCCCCAAAATTTAATTGACGGCGAAAACGAAATATGTATAACCGTTGCCGACGGCTGGTGCAGAGGAAGGCTTTCGGGGCGCACAAATATTCATACCGATTATCTTGCCGCATATATGCAAATTTGCGAACTCACGGGTAACGGCAATGCAAATGTTATTGTAAAAACAGACGAGAGCTGGGAATATGACAACAGTGCATATATTACATCTCAAATTTACGACGGCGAAACATACGACGCGTCGTATGAAAAAAAGGTTTTTGCGGGCGGTGAGCACAATGTAAAACTTCTTGACTGTACGCCAAAGAATATATCGGCACAACAGCACGAAAGCGTTAAAATTACTCAAACTTTATCTCCAAAAGAAATATTTAATACTCCAAAAGGCGAAACGGTTATTGACTTTGGGCAAAATATGGTAGGCTGGGTTGAGTTTAACGTAAGCGGCAAAGAGGGCGACAGGGTAATACTAAGTTTTGCGGAGGTACTCGATAAAGACGGAAACTTTTATACCGAAAATATGCGCAGTGCAAAAAATCACGTGGAATACATATTAAAGGGCGGCGAAAAGGAATGTTATCACCCGCATATGACATTTGAGGGATTTAGATATGTTCGCATTGACGAATACCCCGCAGAAATAAAACCCGAAAACTTTAAAGGACTTGTTATACACACCGATTTTAAACGCACAGGCACATTTGAATGTTCCGACAAAGATTTAAACCAATTATACAAAAATGTTATTTGGGGACAAAAGGGCAATTTTGTTGACATACCTACCGACTGCCCCCAACGAGATGAAAGACTCGGCTGGACGGGTGATGCACAAGTATTTATAAAAACCGCCGCATTGAATTACAATGTTGCACCGCTTTTTGAAAAGTGGCTTACCGATTTAAGGCTTGACCAATCCAAAAAATGGGGTGTGCCTATGGTTGTACCCAATGTAAACAAGAAAGCCGATATTGAGTGGGAGGGCAGAAATTCGGCAGCGTGGTCGGACGCGGCAACCATTTGCCCATGGGAAATATACCGTGCATTTAACGACAAACGCATACTTGAAAAGCAATTTGAAAGTATGTGCGATTGGGTTGAATATATGCACCGTTTCGGCGATAAGGAATATTTATGGGAAGGAGATTTACATTATGGAGATTGGCTTGCTATAGACTCATTTGACGGTTCGTATATAGGTAAAACATCACCCGATTTTATAGCCGGAATATTTTACGCTCACTCGGCAAAATTAACGTCAAAGGTAGCAAAAGTTTTGGGAAAAGACGATAAAGCACAGTATTATTCAGATATGAGCAAAAAAGTACGCGAAGAATTTATAAAAGAATACATAACCCCCAACGGGCGGTTAACGGAAGATTCTCAAACAGCGTATGCGCTTGCACTCTTTTTTGATATGACCGATAAAAAAGACTATGCAATAAAACGTCTTGCCGAATTGGTTGAGCAAAACGGCAATAAACTTACAACAGGCTTTGTGGGAACACCGTATCTTTGCCACGCGCTTACCGAAAACGGACGCGCCGACCTTGCATACGAACTTGTATTGCAAAGAGAATATCCGTCGTGGCTGTACTCTGTAAGCAAAGGTGCCACAACAATATGGGAACATTGGGACGGAATAAAACCCGACGGCAGTTTTTGGAGCGCAAAAATGAACTCATACAACCATTATGCATACGGAGCTATAGCCGATTGGCTTTATACAAAATGTGCCGGAATTAATTACGATGAAAACAACCCCGGTTACAGAAAAATTATTATTAAGCCTATTCCAAACAAAAAACTTAAATATGCAAAAGCAAGTGTTGAAACAATGTACGGCAGCATATCGTCGGGATGGGAATATGACGGAAACAAAATAAATTACCGTGTTGAAATACCCGCGGGTGCACAGGCCGAATTCATTTACCCCGACGGGAAAAAAGTAAATTTGGGTTCGGGTAAGTATAATTTATAATATAAAAAATAAAAATCGGCATAATAAATAATAAAAAACAAAACACAAAATCGGCTTAAATTTGACATATCTATAGAATATCCTCAAATACTGTTGTAAATGAGCGAATAATGCAATATAATGTATTTATCACATAAAACATATATGTGTTTACAAAAACAGAAAAGAGGTTTTGGTTATGTATACAATTATTGACGCTCATTGCCATATTTATCCCGATAAAATTGCAGTTAAAGCAGCACAGGCAACAGGGAATTTTTATGACATCGGTATGCTCTGCGACGGGAAAGTAAGTACGCTTAATGAACTCGGGAGCAAAGCCGGTATATCGCATTTTATTGTTCAATCGGTTGCAACAGCACCCAAACAAGTGTCGTCCATTAACCGTTTTATTTCCGAAACCGTTAAACAAAATAGCGGAAAAATGACGGGACTTGGAACACTCCACCCCGAAAGCGATGATATATTGCGTGACGTTGAGGAATTAATATCTCTCGGGTTAAAAGGCGTAAAGCTTCACCCCGATATACAGGGCTTTAAAATTGACGATTTTCGCTGTCTTAAAATATATGAAATATGCGAAAAAAAGCATTTACCCATTCTTATGCACACGGGTGATTCAAGATACGATAACTCAAACCCCAACAGGTTGCTGCCCATACTCGATATTTATACCGATTTAATTATAATAGGTGCGCACCTCGGCGGATATTCGCTTTGGGATGAGGCGGTTAAAATACTGCAGCAATGCCCCAATTTATATGTTGACACATCATCATCATTGTTTGCATTGGATAAAAAAACAGCAACAGATTATATCAGAATGTACGGAACGGACAAGGTTTTATTCGGCACCGACTACCCTATGTGGGACCCCGACAAAGAGATACAGCGCTTTATGAATCTTGACTTAACCGAGCAGGAACGAATTAATATTCTTGCCAAAAACGCAGCAAATTTATTTGATATTTCGCTTTAAAGAAAAGATGATGAAAAAATGTATAAATTAATACAAATATCGGATAAAACATATTATATAAGCTCAATGACAAACGTTGGATTATACAAAACCGACGGCAACAAGGTAATATTAATAGACAGCGGCAACAGCCCGTCGGCGGGACTGCGTATTTATAACATTTTAAACTCAAACGGGTTTGACCCCGATTATATATTAAATACGCACTCGCACGCCGACCACATAGGCGCAAACAGATTTTTTAGAGATAATTGCAAAATAAATGCATATGTAGGTAAAAAAGAATTACTGTTTGCGCGTGAGCCTATAGCCAATACTGCGGTAATGTATGGCGGCAATCCGCCAAAGAGATATTTAAACTATTTGCTGTGTGCCGAAAAGAGCACCGCAGAGCCTATGGAAAAGGCACCTATTCCGCCCGATTTTTGGATAATACCTCTTAAAGGACATTCAACCGATATGAACGGATTTAAAACGCCCGACGGCACTGTGTTTTTGGGTGACAGCGTTGTGGGTAAAAAAATTATAGACGCAAACAAAATAATATATAACTATGATATAGGTATGTTTTTAAAAACACTTGAAACAATAAAAAATATTAAGGGTAATTTATTTATACCGTCACACGGCAAACCTACCGAAGATATATTCTCTCTTGCGGAGTATAATAAAAGGAATGCATACTCAACAATTGAATTAATTTGCGAATTATGTGCCGACCACATTACTTTTGAAAACTTACTTAAAAAAATAACCGACCGGTATTCAATTAAATTAAATTACGACAAGTACGTTTTAATTACTTGTTCGGTGCGGTCATATATATCGTATATGCTTGATGAAAACATTTTATATTTTGACATTAACGATAATGAAATGCTGTACAAAAAGAAATAAAAAACTTTCATATTGCTTTTGCGGCAATGTGAAAGTTTTTTATTTCTTTTATATTTTTATATTTCCCAGCAACCGTCTTGCGTATCTTTATTAAGACACTTGGGATATTTTAAAATAAGTTCCGGGTTTTTAATGCTTACTTTTGTATAAGCCGGTATGGATTCCGTTATAAACGAATTGCCGCCGATAATTGCATTATCGCCTATTACCGTTTCACCGCCCAAAATTGTTGCACCCGAGTAAATTGTAACATTATTGCAAATTGTGGGATGACGTTTTACCCCGGCAAGCAGCTGTCCACTCCTTGTTGACAATGCGCCGAGTGTTACACCCTGATATATTTTAACATAATCGCCAATTTCGCATGTTTCGCCTATTACAATACCCGTTCCGTGGTCAATAAAGAAATACTCGCCTATTTTTGCTCCCGAGTTTATGTCTATACCTGTTTTTGTGTGTGCGTATTCTGTCATAATACGCGGTATAAACGGAACATTATTTTCATAGAAAATATGTGCTATTCTGTACACGTATGTAGCAAAAAAACCGGGATAAGAAAAAATAACCTCTTCTTTGCTCTTTGCGGCAGGGTCACCGTCAAATGCCGCCTGTACATCCTTTAAAAGCATATTTTGTATATCGGGAAGTTTATTAAAAAATTCGGCACATATACTGTCGGCGCGTTCGGCTGTTTGCTCAAAAGTAACGCCGTCGTCTTTTTTATAAAGCAGAGCAAGCTCTATTTGTTCTTTTAAACCGTTATATATATTTGCAAGCGTATTGCCCACAAAATAATCGGGCATTGTACCTAATATTATATCATCATTATAATATCCCGGAAACAAAACACAGCGTATATTTTTAAGCAGGTCTATAATTGCCGCACGGCTTGGCATATGCTCTGCGCGTTCGTTAAACAAAAGTTCGTTGCTTTTGTATGTTTGCGTAATGCTTGCCGCCGTTTGTTTAATAATATTGCTCGAATTAATATCCATTTATGTTCCCCCATAATTTTTAGTATATTTAATACTATGACGGTTTTATTTATTTTACAACTATATTTACAAGCTTGCCTTTTACAACAATAACTTTAACAATTGTTTTGCCCTCTGTAAGCGAAACAATTTTAGCGTTTTCCAAAACCGCTTTTTTAATTTGTTCATCATCAAGACCCGATGCAATAAGCATTTTGTCTTTTATTTTGCCGTTAATCTGCAGCACAATCTCAACTTCGTCTTTAACAAGCGCGCTTTCATCATACGTTACCCATTTTTGGCTGTGAACACTGCCGCGGCCACCAATCATACCCCAGAGTTCCTCGGTAATATGCGGAACAAAAGGCGCAAGCATAATAACAAGAGATTTTACCGCTTCGCTTACAAGTGCATTATTTGTGCCGTTGTATGCATAAAGCGCATTAACAAGCTCCATTATACCGCTTATACACGTGTTAAAGTTAAAACGTACCGAAATATCGTCAGTGCCTTTTTTTATTGTATAGTTAAGCACATATCTTAAATCTTTATCTTCTCTTGTAAGTGCCGATACATCATATTTTGCATTAATATCTATTTTATTCTTGTTATCGTCAACAAATCTGAATACCCTGTTTAAAAATCTGTACGAACCCTCAACGGCTGTATCGCTCCATTCCAAATCTCTTTCGGGAGGAGCCGCAAAGAGTATAAAAAGACGCGCGGTATCTGCTCCGTACTTGTTTATAATTTCTTCAGGACTTACAACATTGCCGAGCGATTTGCTCATTTTTGTACCGTCTTTTAACACCATACCCTGTGTAAGCAAATTATTAAACGGTTCCTCAACAGGAACATAACCCATATCGTACAACGCTTTTGTAAAAAATCTTGAATACAGCAAGTGAAGTATTGCGTGTTCCACACCGCCTATATATTGGTCAACGCCCATCCAATATTTGAGTTTATCTTTAGAAAACGGCATTTTATCGTTTTTAGGGTCGCAATAACGCATATAATACCACGATGAGCATACAAAAGTATCCATTGTATCGGTTTCGCGGCGGCCCATTTTACCGCATTTGGGACAGGGCGCATTTAAAAATGTTTTACTTGTGGTAAGAGGCGATTTGCCAAGTCCCGTAAATTCAACATCTGTGGGTAACATAACGGGCAATTCGCTTTCGGGAACGGGTACCGTTCCACAGTCATCACAATATATAACAGGTATGGGCGCACCCCAATAACGCTGACGTGAAATAAGCCAATCACGCAAACGGAAGTTGGTTTTGGGTTCGCCTATTTTATTTTTTTCGAGATAATCTATTATTTTTGCAAGCGCCTCACGGTTGTTAAGCCCGTTAAACTCTCCCGAATTTACCATAATTCCCTCGGCTTCAAATGCGGCGTCCAAAGTGTTGCCGTCTATATCTTTTCCATCGGGAGTAATTACAACTTTAACGGGGAGGTTATACTTTCTTGCAAATTCAAAATCTCTGCCGTCGTGTGCCGGAACAGCCATTACAACACCTGTTCCGTAATCGAGCAATACATAGTTTGCAAGGTAAATAGGTACCCTGTCGCCCGTAAGCGGATTTATTGCATATTTACCCGTAAATACACCTTCCTTTTCAAGGTCGGTTGCATTACGCTCTATTTCGTTCATATGCTGAATTTTTTTAATAAATTCGCGGCATTCGCTCTCTGTTTCGCTTCCGCTTATTAAATCTTCGGTAAGCGGGCTTTCGGGTGCCATTACCATAAAAGTAACACCGTAAAGCGTATCGGGACGTGTTGTGTATACCGTAAGAGTTTCGTCCGTTCCGTCCAATTTAAAGTCTACCTGTGCACCGCGGCTTTTGCCTATCCAATTTGTTTGCATAGTCTTAACCTTATCGGGCCAGCCTTTTAATTTATCTATATCTTTTAAAAGTCTGTCGGCATAATCCGTAATTTTAAAGAACCACTGTTCAAGGTCTTTTTTGCCTACATCGCTTTTACATCTCTCGCATTTTCCGTTTACAACCTGTTCGTTGGCAAGTACGGTTTTGCAGGACGGACACCAATTAACATACTGTTTTTTCTTGTATGCAAGTCCTTTTTCAAAGAATTTTAAAAACATCCATTGAGTCCATTTATAATAATCGGGCATACACGTTGCAACTTCTCTGTCCCAATCATAGCTTATACCCATACTTTTAAGCTGGCGGCGCATATTGCCAATGTTTTCGGTTGTCCATTTTGCAGGTGACGCACCGTGTTTTATTGCCGCATTTTCGGCAGGCAAGCCGAACGAGTCCCACCCCATTGGGTGAAGAACATTATATCCGTTCATTTTTTTAAATCTTGCCACTACATCTCCTATTGAGTAATTTCTTACGTGACCCATATGAAGATTTCCCGATGGATACGGAAACATTTCAAGCGCATAATATTTAGGCTTGCTTTCATCTTCGGTTACTTTAAATGTTTGTTCTTCTTCCCATTTTTTTTGCCACTTGGCTTCAATTTCGGAAAAATTATAATTCATTGTTATCGCTCCCTAATCTATTAAATCGTTTATATCAACACTTTGCGCGTCTGCCCACAACTGTTCTATATCATAAAAATCGCGTGCGTTTTCGGTAAAAATATTTATAATAACATCGCTTAAATCAATCAAAATCCACTCGTCTGTATTATAGCCTTCTATACCGTAAGGCGTTATGCCGTTTTCGGCAAGCTTTTCTTCTATTTCATCACAAATGGCTCTCAATTGATTGCCCACACCACCGTGACATATTATAAAATAGTCGGTTATGGTTGTAAGCTCTTTTACATCAAGCACTTTTATATTGCGTGCTTTTTTATTATCGGCGCATTTAACCGCAAGTTCCATTATTTCCTTTGAATTCATATACAATATGCCGTGTACGGCACTTTATTATATTTTATGCCGTACGGTCCTTTCATAATTATTAATAATTTTTTAAATCTTTTCCAACTATAATGGTTATTTCCGACCCAGACTTGTTTTCGTTAAGTACATACGAGTCAAGCCCGAATAAATTAGCCATTTTATCTCCGTTACCGTTATCTTTTTTAACAACAACTTTTGATGTATCGTACACAACGTCCTCGGTTTCTTTTGTACTTTTAACCTTATACGAGTATACTCCCAAACTCCGCTTAATTTCGGCAATATCAGCTTCACCGCCCGACGCGTCAACAATATCTATTCCC
The DNA here is from genome assembly GCA_900555295.1 of uncultured Eubacteriales bacterium. GTDB lineage: Bacteria > Bacillota > Clostridia > UMGS1810 > UMGS1810 > UMGS1810. Next base: position 2,856 of record USKN01000025.1, on the reverse strand, counting down.
ACAAACCTGTTTTTAAAACCGCTATTTGGCAATATATCTTCGTTTACATCAATACTTTCGCTGTTTTCGCCCACAATTTTGTCGCTCAATTCAAGCTCAAGAGTATTAACCGTTTCCGACCCCGGTGTAAAATAATTATCTATTATTTTTTGGTTTTTATCGTCGTCGGCTATAAAATACGAAACATTGTTTATATATTTAGGTTCACCCTCAAGCGCCATAATATTAACATTTTCGGTATCAACTTTAAAAATGTACGACGCATATGCAAGCATTTCGGCATTTGTAAAATTTGTTTTTACCATACTTGAAAACTGCGAAACAAGTTTTGGTATTTTAAATGCGTTTGTAATACTGAAAAGCTGTTTAACGGTTGCTTTAATAAATCCCTGCTGTGAGTGCACACGCTCAACATCGCCCATTGCATATCCCGAACCGTCGTTGTTTTTACGAAAACGCACAAACTGTTCCGCTTTATCACCGTCCAAAAGCTGATAACCTTTTTCAAGATGAATGTGTAAATTTTGAACAGGGTCATCATAATTCATTCTGATGGGAACGTCATAATTTACACCGCCTATTGTATCTATTACATTTCTAAATCCCGATGTATCTATAAGAATGTATTTGTCTACATCTACGTTCAAAATCTTTTTTACTTCTTTAAATACGGTTTTTTCTTTTTGATATCCGTATGCCGAGTTTATTTTTTTATCGCTTCTGCCGTTATCCGCAACATATGTGTCACGCGGTATTTGCAGCATATTAATTGTATTGTTTAAAAGGTTTAATTGCGCAAAAATCATTACGTCGGTTCTGTAACCCTCTTTGTCAACACCCAAAAGCATACAGTTTAAATATGCTTTTTCTTCGGAGCCTTTTAAATTGTACCCCAAAAACCGCCCGTCCATCATATTAATTGTAACCGCAAAAGCCGCTGTTGCAATTACAGCAAAAATCAAAGTAAATATAAGCGTAAGTTTAATGTACGCTTTAAATTTTTTATTTTTCATAAATGTCACCTTATTTTTTTCAAGTAGTAGTTACGTGTATTTACCGTACCCGTGTGCAGCAATCCGCCCCTTGTTATAACCGATTTGATTGTTGAATCGATTAAAAGGACCAATGCCCTGTCAAGATTTTCAAATGCGAGTTCGCGTATTCTTTCCACACCGTCATATCTGCGGTGTTTTTCTATTCCGTCCGCTATGTATACAATTTGCGCAAGCAAACTCATATCGGGTTTTCCTATTGTGTGATAATAAATTGCATCAAAAATATCATCATCGTCAATACCGTATTCGGTGCGTGCCATATATGCGCCCACAAGCCCATGAATAAGCCCAAACGACTGCTGCATAATGCTGTCGAGTTTTATGCCGAAACATTCGCATTTTTGAAGCATTTCGTCTACCGAAAGATTTTTGGCACAATCGTGCAAAAGGCCTGCAATTTCAGCCTTTTTTACATCGGCACCGTAATGCTTTGCAAGCTCAACCGACATTTCCATTACGCCGAGAGAATGTACAAACCGCTTTTCAATCAGCGATGATTTAAGCTTTGATGTCATTTCATCAATTGTCATACGTGTAACTCCTTAACGATAAATATTGTTTTGTTTAATATATTCCATTACCTTTTCATCTGTAAATTGTTCTGTGCTTTCGCCGCATTTTATACGTCTGCGTATTTCGGTTGACGATATATTACACGGCTCCATAACGGCTTTTATAATTTTATAGCCGTTTTTGCGGCACTGCGCTATGTTATTTTCAAAGCTGTAATTGTTCGAAAAATTACGGTTTACGGCAATAAAAGTATTCTCATCTCGCAATGCGTCGGCGCATTTCCATTTATCAAGATAGTTTAAAGAATCGGCGCCTACAATAAACATTATATTATCCGACGGATAAAGCTTTTTAAAATGCCGCATTGAATTTACCGTATAAGACGGCTTTGTGCGTTTTATTTCATAATCCGACACTTCAAAATGCGGATACTTTTCAAGCGCAATACAAAGCATATTATACCTGTCCGCTCCTTTTGCAAAGCAATAATCTTTATGCGGCGGATTACCGTTCGGCAAAAAAATTACTCTATCAAGATTTGCGTATTTTAAGGCGCTTTGTGCCATACGTATATGCCCGTTGTGAACAGGGTCAAACGAGCCTCCGAGTATGCCTGTGTTCATATAATGTTACCTGTCTTTTTTATAATTTTGTTTTGCACCTGATTTAAAGCGGCGCTTATCATCTTTTTTATAGCGCGTATTTTGTTTAAAAGGCTTTTGCAGGGCTTTTTTTGCCGCCAAAGCTTTTTTGTCATTATCTTGTTTAGGTACAATTTTTAAGTTTTTTAAATCAATTGTTTTATTTTCTTTTGACTGCTTGTACAATACAAATTTACGCCCTATAACCTGTACGGGTTCGGCGCCTGTTTTTTCTACCGCCTCATTGCATACGCTTCGTGCGTCCGAAAATGTATTTTCAAGCACTTTTATTTTAACCACTTCGTCGCGTTCAAGCGCAAGCAATATTTCATCAACAACACTGTCGGTAACGCCGCTTTTGCCTACTTGCAATACAGTATCGCGTCCGTTGGCTATTCCCCTTAAAAATGCACGTTGTTTACTTGTAATCATAAATATTATATCCTTTTTTCAATATCAGTATGTGCAATTGCGTTTAAATTCAATACACCATATAATTATAACTTATAATTGCAATATTGTCAAATGTTGTCACATACAAAAATAATATAATTTTTAGTGCAATTTTATGTTTTTACACAACAAAAGGGAGTGCAAAGAAAACATTTTGTTTTGCTGCAATCCCTTTTTGCCCGTTTATACTGTTT
>USKN01000024.1 GCA_900555295.1 uncultured Eubacteriales bacterium | reverse complement strand
TAAATATTAAAGGCAATTCAAAATGCTGCGGTGTAACACAATGCAAAATTCTTAACTGTACAGGTGACGCGTTCAGCGTTTCTATGTCAACGGATATAATTAAAAGTCTTACTCCACAGCGAAATTTTATACAAAACAGTTACGTATACAACTGCCGTGCTGTAAGAGTACACGGTGTGGGTAACATTGCAAGCCACAATGTTGTATCAAACGCGGTGGGTACGGCAATGTACATAAACCAGGGCTGCGAAAATGTGTATGAGTACAACGAGGTATATTCAAGCCCTCGTGAAATATCTGACGCCGGCGGAATATATGTAAACGGCAACAACTTTGCCGTACGCGGAAATCACGTGAGATTTAATTATATTCACAACACGCACGAGGAACGCACGCAGTATACGGGAATTTATCTTGACGATATGCTGTCGGGCAACTTTGTATACGGCAACATTGTTGAGGACGCTATAATATTCTACAACGGCGGAAGTGAAAACGCAATTGTGGGCAACATTATTAAAAATCCTATGCAATATAATTCCGAAACAGGTACAAACAGTAAACACCACGGTGTAACCGATACAAGAGGTTATATGATAAACGATACACGGTGGAAAAACGGTGCGCTTGAAATGGGTTCGTTTACAGCATATTTAAAATCGGATTACTACAAAAGCGATGTTTGGAAAAACAGATATCCGTCGCTTTACGATTTTTCGGTAAAAATGCTTACACGTATTAACGAATACAAACAAAACGGCGAAATACTTTCAAACATTAATGTAAGATTGAGCAACGGCGAGGTGCTTGATTCATCGGTAAATGTTACTTACCCAAGCGAATGGGATCCAAGATCGGGTCGATTTGACACAACAAACACAATTACCGATTTAAACACATATTTAAGAGCACCCAAATACGCTTATGTTGCAAACAACTTCACCATAAACGCTATTACCAAAACGGGAATATATATAAGCGATATAGGCTCAAGAACAGCGGTTGCCGAAAACAATGTAAAGGTTGAAACACAAAACAATCCGTTTGCGTCAAAAGGCTATTCGAGCGAACAGGCATACGATACGGTTCGCGGATATATACGCAAGTTTGACTCGATACCGTATGAAAACATAGGCGTAATAATAGGCGCAAAAAGCTGGAATGATTATGTTAAATTGGGCGATACAAACGCAATATCACCCGTAAACGGTTCAACGGTACACGATTTTTCGGGCGGTGTAAGCTTTATATGGACGAGCGTTTTGGGAGCGGGCAAGTATACTCTTGAAATAGCGCGTGACAGCTCATTTAAAAACATTGTATATTCAAAAACACAATACGGTATGGATTGTACCGTAAAAGACAGCGGTATATTTGCCGACAATACACAGTATTGGTGGAGAGTTAAGCTTATTACAATGTCCGATAATGTAAAACAAGAGGTAAAAGTTTCGGATACTTACACGTTTAATACCAACAGTTCCGAGATGGATGTAATACATTCGGAAAATAAAATAAACATATGCAATGCCGTATTAAATGTAAACGGTGAAAAATCGCAGCTTTGCGGTGTGCCGTACAATATTTCAAACGATAAAATTAGTGCGCTTGTTTATGCGGCAGTATATTCAGGCAATGAATTGGTTGATATAAAGCAATTTGATATAAGCGTGCCTGCCAATGAGTTTGGAGAAAAAGTTGAAATTGAGTTTAATAAAAAATCAGACAGAGCGGCATTCTTTATGTGGGAGAACAACACATCAATCAATCCTATTTCACGTGCTGTAAAAATTAGTAAGGAGGGATAAACAAATGAAGTTAAATTTTAAAAAAGCAATTTCACTTTTAATGTGTATGCTTATTGTGTTTGCGTGTGGTGCGGTTTATGCCGATACGGTAACGGAGGCGGGATATTATTCCTCCTCCGCACAAGATACAAATGTATATATTGAGGGTAATTTAAGCAGTATAGCCTCGTCATTTGCAAAAGGTGTTACGCTTACTCTTATCGAAAAAGGCGATAAATCGATTAAATATATAGACCAAATTAGCGTAAGCAATGATGGAATTTATAAAACAAAGTTTAAATTTCGCGGCGACATATCAAATGTTGCGGTAAGCGTTAAGTCAGGCACAAGCGATGTAACCGAAAGTGTTACATTAAGTTATGCCGAAAAACCCGTAATTGCGTCGGTAAAACTTAAAGCGGCTGACGGAAGCAATGTAATAAAGCCGGGCGACTATTTAAAAGCGGTTGCGGATATTACAAACAAGTACGGTAATGACGGAAGTTATAAATTGTTTACGGCTTTTTATGATGAAAACAATTCTCTTAAAGGTATAAAAATAAACTCGGAGGGAAGTTTAAATTTTGATGAGCTTTCAAAATCCGCCGGGTATGATGAAAGCGTTGTTATTCCCGATGGCGCGGATTATGCAAGAGCTTTTGTATGGAGCGATTTTGTAACTTTAATTCCGCTTTCAAACGGGCAGATAAAATATACAAACAACGGAACATTTACAGGTGACGGCGATGAAATTACGGTTGCTTTTGTAGGCGACAGTATAACACATCAGGCACAGTATATAAAATATGTTGAACATTACTATCAAACACGTTATCCAAACAAAAAAATCAAGTTTATTATAAAGGGTATAGGCGGTAACTCAACGAGTAATATTATAAGCCGTTTTAATTGGGATATTTTAAATGATACATTAACAGGAAGACCCGATGAAGCAACGCTTATGATAGGTACCAACGATTTGGCGAGAGAACTTTACACTGAAGATGAAAACGAAAATGCGGACAGAAAAGCGGCGGCTATAGATACATATATTAAAAATATCGGCACAATTATAGATATGTTTAAACAAAACAATGTATCTCTTACGCTTATAACACCTTGTGCGCTTGAAGATACCGAGGGCTTTACGCAAGCAACGGGACCGTTTAACCCCAAAAGCAATTCGGTGGGACTTAAAAATCTTGTATCACGTTTAAAAGATACAGCGCAAAACCGCAATATACCTATTATTGATATATGGACTCCCACAACGGATATAGTAAACCAAATAAGAAGCACAGGTTATACGGATGAAATAATTGCAGGTAAAGACAGGGTTCACCCCAACGAGCTTGGCGGATTATATATGGCATACCAAATTATTAAACAGCAGGGCGGAAAATCAGATGTTGCGTCGGTAAGCATAGACGCGGCAAACGGTACTGCAACTGCCGACAATGCGGATGTTAAAGTTACGTCAAATTCGGCACAGCGTGTTGAATATATATACACACCTTATTCGTCACCGCTTGCATATACCGACGATTATAAAAAATGGGAAAATGAGTGGAAAGTGCCTTTAACGGAGGATTTAAACCGAGAAATAATAAAGGTTGCAAATCTTGCGGACGGCAATTACAATGTATTGCTCAACGGTGCAAAAATTGACGGTACATTTACCGCAGCAGATCTTGCAAACGGCATAAATATAGCAACTCTTTCGCAAAATCCAAACCAAACAGCGGCAACGGCATCGTTTGAAACACTCCGCGATAAATTAAACCGTGAAAGTGAGTACCGAAATATTGCACTTACTGAGCAGTTTTTAATAAGCAACAATAAAATGACGCCGGATGAAATTAAAAATGCAAGCTTTGATACTCTTACAAAGCAGGTATTAAAACTTATTGAAGAAAAGAAAAACTATACGGCAAGTTATTATGCTTACATAGGAAAATTTTCTAACGGTAGTGACGGCAAACGCAGAGAATCGTACAAACCCGACCAAAAAGAAAATTGGGAAAAACTTAAAGCGCTTGAAATTAAAGCCAAAAATGAAGCAAAACCGATTAGCTATTCTGTTGTAATAGAAAAAGCAGACTAAAAATAGAAAACCTTCAAAAAAGCTAAAAAAATCTGCGACAGAATTTTATTTTCTGTCACAGATTTTTTGGCTTTTTTATTATTTAAAGTAGTGTATTTTAATATTTTCGGTTAAACCCGACGGTTCAAACAGCAAAAATTTTGAAAATTTATCTCGTTTTTGATATCCGTTATGGTTTGATACTGTTATATCCAAAGTGTTTAATCCGTCTTTAATAAACTCCGACACATTAAATGTATACGGCGGAAAAAGTTTTACTCCGCATTTTTTACCGTTTAAGTACAGCACGGCGGCACCGCCTGTTTTATCGCCCAAGTCAATAATTGCATTTTTTTGTTCAAATTCAATTTGAGCCGTATATTTTATATCGCCCGAAAAACAGGGGAGTGCACTATAAAGAGTTATACTTTCGGGTGTGGTTGTTGTTTTATAATATGTAAATTCTTTTTCGCTTTCTTTTTTTACAGATATTTCAAGAGGTACGTTTAAGGTTGTGCTTTTTACAACCGAAATATCACAAGCGGGTTTAATGTTATCGTACGGCACATCGCCGAAAATAATCATAACCGAATTATACGGAGGCAGGGTAAGATTTATACTGCCGTCTTTTGAATATGCACGGCAAGCTGTATTCTCAAAGGCATTGTATATTATAAAATCACCGCCGTCAAATTTTGCAAGCGTTATTTTTGTATTTACCGTTTTTAATGTATCTTCATTTGAAAACATATAAATATGAGCATTGTTGTTTAAGTAGTGGTAGTATCTTAAAAATTTATGGTTTTCGCTGCAATACACGTCGGCATATTTATCGCCCAATATTTTTGCAATGCCGTTTAATTCAACTGCGCCGTCACATTTTGCGTACCCGTTGGGTACAACCGTATAAGTTTTAATGTTTGCGTTTTCAATTTTGCTTTTTATTGCCTGCGGAATATGCTCGCTGTAAGGAACAAGCAAAACATCATATCTGTTTATGTACGCATTTCCGTCATCATCGGTTTTATCAATAATATCGGCAGGAATAATATCGTAATCAATTTTGTTATCGTAAAGTTCCTTTGCAATATCTTCAACAGGCAAATACCTTTTGTTTACCCATCTGAATTCGGCGTCATACAAAACAGTGCAATGTACAATATGCTTTCCACCGTTCAACATATGCGAACATCTGTTAAGATACGAAATTATATATTTAAAATATTTATATTGCGGATTGCCGCCGTTATCGTAAAAATTGGGCGGGCAATCTTCGTCGTTCGGTTTTGGCGAAAAAGCGTGCGGTACAAAATAATTAATTCCGCGTACCAGCATATGGTCACACAAATATTTCATTATTTTTGTATCCTCCGCCCAGCCGTATGCGCCGAATATTTCGCACATTGCTCTGCCTTTCTTTTTAGGGTCGATTGCGGCAGACGACGCGCCGAGTTTTGCAAGCACGTAATTAAAAAATTTACTGTTCATATGCCAATAACTTACAAGACCGGCATTGTTACATTCAATAAGGCCCGGAACTAACTGATGCAGAACAACGTCAACTCCCGACATATGCTGTCCGTCAATCGCACGAAAGTAATGCGCTGCTCCCATACCTGTTTTGGTATGTATATTATTATCTTCTATTACGTGACCTATATATTCAATGTTATGGTTTTTGCACCACGTACCTAATTTATCGGTAAAATTGTTTTTGTATTCGTTTGAAATTATATTCATATATTCGTATCTTGCCGAGTTTGATATGTTATTTTCAATGTTAAACCATATTCCCGCAAGGTATTTATCGGCATTGCCGTTATAAATTTTATTTAATTTATCGTATACGTCGTCATTCCAGGGATGATGTGTATAAACAGTTCCCGTTTCAACAGCTTTGGTGCGTGCGGTAATATTGTTAAACGATGGCTCGTCCGAAAAAAAACCCAAAAATGTATTGCCGAAATACTCTTTTAAGTTTTTGTAATGCCCCTCATATACTTCGCTTACAAACGCGTCAACCGATTTAGGATTGAGCATATCGCAGTAGTCGGCTCTGTCGGATATTACACCGCCGCGTGTTTTAATTAAAAATACTATCCGCCACATTCCCTCGGGCAGAGTTAAATACAAACTGTCGCCGTGCAATCCGTCGGTAAGTGTATATACATCATCCGTATAATTATCTGTATTGGGAATATGTTTTAGTGCAACAGCTGCAATAATTTTACTGCTTTCGTTAATTTTATGCATATCCGCAAGCACAAACCCGTCCTTTACGGGGCCGCATATATCTATATGCGACTCATAAATTGTCCAAGGTCTTAAATCTTTATATTTATCTTTATAAATTCCGTTTGCGTATCCTGTGGGAAAGTGCTTATCGTCAAGTATCCAAACACGCATATTGAGTTTTTTACATTCATCAAATATAAATTTTATATCATCATACCATTTTTGTTCGCAAAACTGCTCGTGTGTACGTGATTCAAGGCACACGGCATGTATGCCGCATTCGTATATATGTTTAATTTCGTTTAACAAAGCTTCGTGGCTTTCGCCGTGCAGCCACAAAAACGGTGCTGTGTAATTTGGTGTATTATTGTTTAAATTGTTTTGTAAATTTGTGTACATACGTATATTACCTCCATTCTATAAAATTTTATCATATTTTTTAAAAAAGTGTCAATGTAAAATATTATCGTGTTTGTATTATTTTTGTTCAATTGTCACCAATCAATTGTATCACAACAAATATGTGGAGGCATTACCCTAAAAAGCAGTTGATTTTTTATATAAAGTATGATATACTTATCAATAGAAAAAATATGGAGGATTATTAAAAATGGAGTCAAAATACAAGAGAGTATTGCTTAAAATCAGCGGCGAAGCGCTTGCGGGTGACAAATCATTCGGTCTTGACAGTAAAACTATAGACGCTGTAACCGATACAATAAAAAAAGCGTCGGATATGGGCGTTGAAATTGCGGTTGTTGTAGGAGGCGGAAACTTTTGGCGCGGACGTACGGGCGAAAATATGGACAGAACCCGTGCAGACCATATGGGTATGCTTGCAACGGTTATTAATTCACTTGCACTTCAGGACGCACTTGAGCAAAGAGGCGTGCCGACGCGTGTGCAAACAGCTATAGAAATGCGTCAAATTGCCGAACCGTACATAAGAGGAAAGGCTGCAAAGCACCTTGAAAAGGGAAGAGTTGTTATATTTGGATGCGGTACGGGTAATCCGTTCTTTTCAACCGATACGGCGGCGGCATTAAGAGCAGCCGAAATAAATGCTGATATTATATTGCTTGCCAAAAAGGTTGACGGTGTGTACGACAGCGACCCACACATTAACAAAAATGCGGTTAAATTTGATACACTTACTTACATTGACGTATTAAACCGCGGATTGGGAGTTATGGATTCAACCGCAACATCGCTTTGTATGGATAACCGTATTCCGATTATTGTATTTGGCCTTGATGACCCCGAAAATATTATAAGAGTTTTAAAAGGCGAAAATATAGGAACAATTGTAAAGGAGTAAAAAATTATGGCAAACGATTTAAAAGAATTTGAAACCAAAATGACAAAGTCGGTAAACGTGTTGGAAGCAGACCTTGCAACACTTCGCGCAGGCAGAGCAAACCCCGCTATACTTGATAAAGTAACGGTTGAGTATTACGGTGTTGCAACACCGCTTACGCAAATAGGAAATGTATCGGTACCCGATGCAAGAACCATATTAATTCAGCCGTGGGATCAATCTGTTTTGGGAGATGTTGAAAAGGCAATTTTAAAATCGGATATTGGCATTACGCCAAACAATGACGGTAAGTCATTGCGCCTTATTTTTCCCGCACTTACCGAGGAAAGAAGACGCGAACTTGCAAAAACAGTACACAAAAAGGGCGAAGACAGCAAGGTTGCAATTCGCTCAATTCGCCGTGACGCTATGGAATATTTTAAAAAAGCGCAAAAAAACGGTGATGTTACCGAGGATGATTTAAAATCAATTGAAAAGGATATACAAAACCTTACCGATAAATATGTAAAACTTATAGACGGTGTGCTTGCTTCAAAAGAAAAAGAAATTATGGAAGTTTGATGGCTATGTTTTTTAAGAAAAAGCAAAAAAAAGAATTTGAAGTTGACTATAATAACATTCCCGAACACATTGCAATTATTATGGACGGGAACGGAAGATGGGCAAAAAAGCGTGCCCTGCCGCGTTCGGCAGGACACGCCGCCGGTGCAAAAACACTTGATAAAATAGTTCGTTTTGCCGAGAGTATAGGTGTAAAATATGTAACCGTTTACGCATTTTCCACCGAGAATTGGAAACGTCCCAAGGCGGAGGTTGACGCACTTATGCGCCTTATGATTGATTATCTTGACGATTACAAACGAGTTCTCGGCGGCGAAAACATACGAATAAAAATAATAGGCAGACGGGAAGAATTGTCTGATGAAATAAACGAGAAAATTAATATTGTTGAAAACGCCACAAAAGACAATGATAAAATAACCCTTACATTGGCCGTAAATTACGGCGGACGTGAAGAAATAACATATGCGGCGGGAAAAATTGCGCAAAAAGTAAAAAACGGTGAATTGGGTGCAGATGATATAACCGAAGAAACATTTGCAAAGGAACTCTATACAAACTATTTACCCGAGCCGGATTTGATAATAAGACCGAGCGGAGAATTAAGGCTCAGCAACTTTTTACTTTGGCAGAGTGCATACAGTGAGTTTTGGTTTTCCGATATTTGCTGGCCGGATTTTTCAAAGGATGATTTATTAAAAGCTATTTCCGATTTTCAGCACAGAAACAGAAGATTCGGGGGAGTGTGATTTAGAGTATGAAAACAAGAATTATATCCGGTGTATTGGGCGCCGTAATTGCCGTGCTTATTTTTTTGTACGGCAATATATCGTTAAGCGTTGCTGTGTCGGCGCTTATACTTATTGCACTTTTTGAATTTCACCGTGCAACGGGGATTGCTCAAAAAAACAAAGCGCTGTTTTTTATATCTTTGCTGTACGGAGTATGTATATCTTTGCTTGTAAGTTTTAATTACAGTTTAAAGTATTGCAATGAGGTTAATATTATATATGTTATAGTGCTTTTGTGCTATATGGTTTTAAAACACGATGATGTTAAATTTTCAAGTATAGGCATATCGGCACTCGGAACACTGTACATAACAGTTTTTTTATCACATATAATAATGATAAGGCATATAAACCACGGTAAAATTTATATATGGCTTGTATTTTTAATTGCCTGGGGTACCGATACTTTTGCATATTTTTGCGGAAAAGCATTCGGCAGGCACAAGCTTATACCTAAAGTGAGCCCTAAAAAGACGGTTGAGGGTTCGGTGGGCGGTATTATAGGTGCCGCCGTTGTTACGGCAATATTTTGCCGTGTATGCGCAAATGTTATAGGCTTAAACGGAAGTATTTTAAAGGCCGCTGTTCTTGCGGCTTTGGCATCTGTTTTATCGCAATTCGGCGATTTGTGTGCATCGTGCATTAAAAGAGAGCATAACGTAAAGGATTTTGGAAATCTTATTCCGGGACACGGCGGTGTTCTCGACAGATTTGATTCGGTTCTTATTATTGCACCCATAATATACTACTATATATATTATTGGGGCATTATAGCATAATAATTGGGAGATACAAATGCAAAACGAAAATATAAAAAAAATCGGTATAATAGGTTCAACAGGTTCAATAGGTACACAAACTCTTGAAGTTGCAAAAAATTGCGGCAATATAAAGGTTGTCGCAATTTCGGCAAATACCGACTACAAAAAACTTGCTTCGCAGGCAAATGAATTTAAGCCCGATTTGGTGGGGATAATGTGCGGAGAATATGCCGATAATTTAAAAAAACTGCTCAACTATTCGCCCAAAATTGTAACGGGTATGGAGGGACTTTGTGAAATTGCAGAATATAATGCGTACAATATGCTTGTAACGTCGGTTATGGGCAATGTGGGACTTTTACCTACCGTTAAAGCAATTGAATGTGGTAAAAAGATTTTGCTTGCAAACAAAGAAACTCTTGTAACGGCGGGTGAGCTGATTATGCCTCTTGCAAAAAAACACAATGTTGATATTATTCCGGTAGACAGCGAACACAGTGCTATTTTTCAATCGTTAAGAGGCAATGACGGCAAAAAAATCAAAAGGCTGATTTTAACGGCATCGGGCGGTCCTTTTTTCGGCAAAACATATGACGAACTTAAATTTGTTTCAAAAGAGGACGCACTAAAGCATCCTAATTGGACAATGGGAAGTAAAATAACCATAGACAGCGCCACAATGATGAATAAGTGCCTTGAAATTATTGAAGCAAGATGGCTGTTTGATGTGCCCGTGCAAAACATTGAGGTTGTTGTACACAGGCAGAGCATAGTACACTCGGCAGTTGAATATTGCGACAATTCCGTAATTGCGCAAATGGGTACACCCGATATGCGATGGCCTATAAGTTACGCAATTAACTACCCCGAAAGAATGCCGTCGCCGGCGCGGGAACTTGATATATTTACTATGCCGCCGCTTACGTTTGAAAAACCCGATTGCAAAACATTTAAGTGCCTTAATTTTGCACAAACGGCGCTTGAATACGGCGGTACAATGCCTGCTGTAATGAATGCCGCAAACGAGGTTGCCGTTAAATATTTTTTGGACGGCAAAATATCTTTTACCGATATAGGCGATGTAGTTGAAAATGCAATGAATGAATATGCAAAAGACAGCGTATGTATTTTGCAACCGCTTACCGTTGACGCTGTTTTGCGGGCAGACAAACAAACCCGTATTAAAACAGATATCATTTGTAAAAATATAAAAAAATAATTATAAAAAGAGGTCTTTAAATGAAAACTGCTATATCGGCAATAATTGTATTTTGCGTTATTATTTTTATACACGAACTCGGGCATTTTATTACGGCAAAACTTGCCAAAATAACGGTACACGAATTTTCGATAGGAATGGGTCCGCGCCTTTTTGGATTTAACAGGGGCGGAACGCTTTACAGTGTGCGCCTTCTTCCGATAGGCGGTTTTGTTCAGATTGAGGGCGAAGACGGACAAAGTGACGATGTAAATGCATTTGGAAACAAAAGTGCGTTTGCACGTTTTATTGTGCTTGCAAGCGGCGCAATAATGAATTTTATACTTGGATTTATATTGTTTTTGATTATTGTGGGTAACGCAAAAATTATACCCACAACAACAGTTGCCGAACTTACCGACAATTCGGCTTTTGCCGAGGCAGGTATACAAAGCGGCGATAAAATTGTTAAAATGCAATCCGACAAATACACAACACACATTATGTGTTATGATGATATATCGTTATTTGGCGGAATTACGGGTTATTCACCTTGCAAAGTTACCGTTATGCGTAACGGCGAAAAGAAAACTTTTTCGGTTACTCCCGTATTTTCGGAAACCGACAACCGTCATTTATACGGATTTAAAATAGCTACAGTTAAAAAGAATGTAATCAATACCGTAAAATATGCCGCTGTTCAAAGTGTGTTTACGGTAAAAATAGTATATAAATCATTTGCAATGCTGCTTGGCGGCAAACTTGGTGCAAATGATGTTTCGGGTCCCGTTGGAATTGTATCCGAAATAGGAAATGCCGCAAGAAACGGTATTTTATATCTTATTAATATTACAGCGCTTATAACCGTCAATTTGGGCGTGGTAAATCTTTTACCGCTGCCTGCATTGGACGGAGGACGGATATTTTTTATATTGCTTGAAAAAATACGCAGAAAAAGACTTACTCCCGAGCAGGAGGGTACAATTCATACAATAGGTTTTGTGCTTCTTATGATTCTTATGCTTGTGGTAACTTTTTTTGATATTTCAAAGCTTGTATAATTAAATTTGTGTTACAGTTATTATAAAAACACTTTATTTTGGAAAAAGAAAAAAGAATAAGTATAAGAAAAAAACTACATTTGCTACATTATCTACATCAATGAGGATTAGACGAAGAATTCGTGTGTTTGCAACAACTGGGCATTTTCCTCTTTACTAATGCGGATGTACTTCATGAATGAAGTTTCAGTCTTATGCCCAGTAATTGCCATTATTGCTAGCGTAGGCACGTTTCGTTTATACGCATTGGTAGCAAAACTCCTACGGGCTGTATGGGTAGTAACTTTGTCACATTTACGGGCTGTACATTCCTTATGTGTTCCACCAACGGTTTCGGTATATGATATAATTTCCGTAATACCAGCCTGTTCACATAACTTTTTAAGCATTCGGTTCGTTGATTGGTTACATTGCGGTTTCGGCAGTTTGTTTCCATAGCGCTCCAATATCTCCTTTACAATTCGATGTATCGGGATCACGACTTGATTACGTGTTTTATAAGTAACTATTGTTATTGTGTTTTTTTCCAGATTAATATGCTCCATACTTAGTCTGGATATGTCAGAATATCTTAGCCCCGTATAACACGAAATCAAGAAGCAATCCCTAACCTCTGCCTGATTAGTTGGCAATTCAAGAGCATACAAGGCAGCTAACTCGTTTTCGGTAAGGTAGATTGTATTTGCTTCTTCCTTTAACGGAACGAAGTCCTTCTTGAATACACTATTATTTGTAGTGACATTGTTATCGAAAGCATGGCGCATGAACACCTTAATCGTCTTTATAAACTTACCAATTGAGTTCAGTTTGTATTCACCGTTATGATGCTTTATATCATATAGAAAGTTTATGAAGTCATTACGAAATTCTAGATTAACAGCTTCTATCTTTATCGTTATATTACGGGCTGCTGCATATTTCTTTAAAATATTCCTTGTGGATTTATAGGTAGCTAAGGTAGCTGGAGACAATTTTGTACCATCCACATTTAGTATTTTACCTTGTTTGCATAAATCCATGTAATAGTCTATATAAGATATAAAGTCGGGGAATATCGGTTTCTCTTCTTCCTTCTTCTTCTTAAGTGCCTTTATTAACTCTTCCTTTATCAGACTGGCTGTCGGAGTTATGTCCCGACTTTTGTAGCTCTCTATTATTTTAATTAAGGTATTAGTCGTTTTTTCAATTTCTTTATTGATGTTACGCAGCGCAACTTGCAGCATGGGATTGCCTTTTAGCTCGTTATTCCTTTTGACATCTTCTATGGCTTTTCCTGCTTCCTTATCCCAATATGAAGATTTGATTTTGTATTCCACTGGTAGGCAGTAGCTAAAGCGAACCCCACCAATCGTCATACGCAGACGTATCAAGGAGAACTCTTGCGTTGCATTCTTCAGTGAGTATTTGACGCAGTTCTGAGTAAAGATATTCTTATTATTCATATATTTGTAGGTTTATAACTAACAGAACTTTTTCAAGAGTCGTTCCTTTTTATATAGACCTTAATTTCTGTTTTCAAATGATTTGCGAACAATGGAACTCCACAATATGACAGATATACGTCATAGTGCCCCAAAGTTACACATTTATTGCATAAAAAGTTAGAAACCTATCAATCAAGTCCTTGTTTTTTCATACTTTTACGGGAAATATGAAATGATATGTCTACAATAGAATTAACAGAACAGGAATTGACTATCAGAAAGCAACTTATTAAGGTCGCTTCTGAGGGGAAGACATTATATTATTCCGACTTAGTGAAAGAAGAAGATGCTACTCTTGTATATAGTCTGGGAACAATATTAGAAAAGATTACCCGATACGATATAGAGAACAAACAACCTATCTTGGCATCTATTGTTGTACTCAAATCCACAGGTTTACCTAGCGAAGGATTCTTTGAGCTCTGCGACACACTGGTTATAGATGTTCGTTTAAGTGATTTACAGAAAGAATGTTTTGAGTATTGGAATAGACACAATATATAGCTTGATATTTAGAAATGGAGGAAATCACATGCAAAGAACTTTTGAGCTTCAACAAACAGGCAATTCTAATTTTACAACTTGTTCTGCTAAAAAGTAAATTGTAAAAGAGATAACTAAAATATGGATAAACCAAAATTATAATTATCTTTGTGATTAGGTATAAAAATAATAAAAATGAGAGGATTTGTAGGTGGTTTTATCGGAGGTATAGTTTTCATATGCATTGCTATAGCAATATGTCTATTTTGTCATAGACATAATTCTGTCATACACCCTATACACATTGCAAATATTGAAGCTGTGCATGATTCTATTTCAATCGAAGAAATTAATGCAAAGATAGAATCAATAAACAAACTTAAAGAACAAGGTGTATTGTTAACGCCACAAGAGTATACAAACAATGTTGTTAATTACTATAATACAGTTATAACATTTTTAGTTGCTTTACTCGCAATATTTTCTTTGGTTACATTTTTTCATTTAAAATTCATTACTGTAGATGAAGTAAAGAAGCAAGTAAAAGAGCTATTGAGGAAATCCCCAGATATACAAAATGTAATTATTGAAAATACAAAAGGCAAGATAGAAGAACTTCTTTTTGATACTACAGAAAGAATTAACAAATTAGAAGCCGAGCTGAAAGACCTAAAAGAGTCATCAGAATGGGATGAATTTGAAGATGATAGCGAAGTTAAAAATAAAGCTGATTTAAAAAGATTGAAAGTAAAAAAATAATCATGGGAGTTCGAGGAATAAGACGAAAA
>USKN01000023.1 GCA_900555295.1 uncultured Eubacteriales bacterium | reverse complement strand
TCTTGTTGGAATAGTTGCTGAGGTAGGAAAGAATTATTCCATAGTCAAGACAATTATTGAAGATAATAATTCAGTAAGTGGAATGTTAATAGATACTAATGATACCTGTATAGTTGAGGGAGATATTGAGCTTTCTGACAGTGGTCTTGTACATCTTAACCATATTAAGGCTGATATAACAGTAAGAAATGGTGATAAGATAGTTACTTCCAATATCAGCGACAAATATCTTCAGGGAATTCTTATAGGATATGCAAAGGATGTAACAGCGGACTCTAATAATCTGACACAGTCAGGTTATCTTGTCCCAGCAGTTGATTTTAATAATCTTCAAGAGGTACTTATTATAACGGAAATGAAAAATCAGTGATTTAAAGCAGGAGTGTTATGAAAAGGAAAGTTGCAGAAATAATTTTAATATTATTATTGTAGAGAGGGGTGCTGATACTTGAATAGATTTTCTGCAATAATTCTTGCCGCCGGTATGGGTACAAGAATGAAATCGGACAAGTGTAAGGTACTGCACGAAATTTGTTCCAAACCGCTTGTAAAATGGGTATACGAAGCGTGCTCAAAAGCGGGGAGCGACAGAACGGTTATTGTAATCGGTCACAAAAAAGAAGACGTGGTTGAAACTATGGGCGGCGATAAAATGTATGCTGTTCAAAGCGAAAGGCTC
Organism: uncultured Eubacteriales bacterium; assembly: GCA_900555295.1. Taxonomy (GTDB): domain Bacteria; phylum Bacillota; class Clostridia; order UMGS1810; family UMGS1810; genus UMGS1810. Next base: position 13,938 of record USKN01000023.1, on the reverse strand, counting down.
GGAACGGGACACGCGGTAATGCAAGCCGAAACTTTTTTTGAGGATTACGATGGCACAATTGTTATTTTAAACGGCGATACACCGCTTATTAAAAGCGAAACAATAGATAAAGCCGTTAATTATCACGTTAAATGCAAAAACAGCGCTACGGTTATTTCGGCAAAAATTGAAAACCCAACGGGTTACGGACGTATTGTACGTTCAAAAGACGGTGATTTTGAATGTATTGTTGAGCATAAAGACGCAACCGATGAACAGCGCAAAATTTGCGAAATTAACTCGGGTATGTATTGCTTTAACGCGCGTGATTTGTTTGACGCACTTTCAAAAATTACCAACAATAACGCACAGCACGAGTATTATCTTACCGATACAATGGCGGTATTAAAAAAACTCGGCAAAAAGGCAGACGCTTATGTTATGGACGATTATGAGGAAATGCTTGGCGTAAACGACAGAGTTGATTTGGCAAACGCACAAAGAATAATGCAGGCGCAAATTAACAAAAAACATTTACTCAACGGCGTAACAATAATAGACCCGCTTAACACATACATAGATGATGAGGCCGAAATAGGAGCAGATACGGTTATATATCCGTCGAGCATTATTAAAGGTCATTCAATTATAGGCAAAAATTGTATTATAGGTCCGTCAACAACGGTTGACGATTGCTCGGTCGGCTCGGGCACAAGTGTTGTAAATTCGGTTATATGTGACAGCACAATAGGCATAAATACAAGCGTTGGACCGTTTGCATACGTACGTCCCAACTCACATATAGGTTCAAATATTAAAATAGGCGACTTTGTTGAAATTAAAAATTCAACAATTGCCGACGGCACAAAGGTTGCGCATTTAACGTATGTTGGCGACAGCGACGTGGGCAGCAATGTAAACTTTGGCTGCGGTACGGTTACGGTTAATTACGACGGCGAAAAGAAATTCAGAACAGTAATAGGAAACAATGTATTTATCGGCTGCAACGCAAATCTTGTTGCACCCGTTAAAATAGCGGACAGTGCGTTTATTGCCGCAGGTTCAACAATTACAGAAGACGTTGAGCCGAATTCTCTTGCAATTGCAAGGAGCAGGCAGGTAGTAAAAAGCGGTTGGAGAAAAAACAAATAGGGGGATAAAAAAGATGATAACACACGGTAACAACATTAAAATTTTTACTGCAAATTCCAATCCGGAGTTTGCACAGGCAATTGCCGATAAACTCGGCACAAGAGTAGGCGATGCGGAAGTAGGCAAATTCTCGGACGGAGAAATTTTTGTAAACATTAACGAAACGGTAAGAGGGGCTGACGTATTTGTTGTACAGTCAACCTGTTCGCCCGTAAACGACAATCTTATGGAACTTCTTATAATGATTGACGCATTTAAAAGAGCGTCTGCCGGAAGAATTACGGCGGTTATGCCATATTTCGGTTACGCACGCCAAGACAGAAAGGCAAAGGCCAGAGATCCCATTTCGGCAAAACTTTGCGCCAACCTTGTTACAACTGCAGGTGCCGACAGAGTTCTTACAATGGATTTACACGCATCGCAGATACAGGGATTTTTTGATATACCCGTTGACCATCTTTTGGGTGCGCCGGTGCTTTCATCATACTATAAAAATAAATTTGCGCATTGTAAAGATGAAACGGTAGTTGTATCTCCCGACCTCGGTTCGGTTACAAGAGCAAGAAACTTTGCAAATAAAATAGATGTACCTATTGCTATTATAGATAAAAGACGTCCCAAAGCAAATGTTTCGGAAGTTATGAACATTATAGGCGATATAAAAGATAAAAACGTTATTTTGGTAGACGATATGATAGATACCGCAGGTACAATTGTAAACGGTGCAAAAGCACTTAAAGAGCGCGGTGCAAAACACGTATACGCTTGCTGTACACACGCAGTTTTATCGGGTCCCGCAATTGAAAGAATACAAGACTCCTGCATTGAGGAACTTCTTGTACTCGATACTGTACCTCTTACACCCGAAAAACAAATTGACAAAATTAAAACTTTATCGGTTGCACCTATATTTGCCGAAGCAATTGACAGAATATACGAAGATGTATCTGTCAGCCCGCTTTTTGTATAATTATGTATCTTTTGGCAGGGCTTGGCAATCCCGAAAAAAAATATGACTGCACACGTCATAATATAGGTTTTGATACGGTTGATATATTTGCGTCAAAACATAATATTAAGCTTAACAAGCTTAAATTTAAAGCCGTATACGGCGAATGTTTTATAGGCGATGAAAAGGTGCTTATCGCAAAACCGCAAACATATATGAACAACAGCGGCGAAAGTATACGCGAAATCGTATCGTTCTATAAAATACCCGTTGAGAATATTATTATAATAAATGATGATATTACTCTTGATACGGGTACAATAAGAATACGTGCAAAAGGTTCGGACGGCGGACACAACGGGCTTAAATCCATTATTTATCATTTAAACAGCGATAAGTTTATTCGCATTAAAATGGGTGTAGGCAGTCCGCCGAACCGTGAATATGACCTTGCGGATTATGTACTCGGGCATTTTTCAAAACAGGAAATTGAAGTTATGGATAATGTTATAAACCGTGTATGCAACGCTGTTGAATGTATTATAAAATATGATGTTTCCAAAGCTATGAATATGTATAACGGAAAGTGAGATATGATTGTATTATGGAATTGTTTTCCGAAATTTGGAGCGGTATGCCCGAATTTGAAACTCTGTCAGACGATATAAGCCAATCAAAAACACCTATTCATTTATATGGTTTATCGTCTAGTCAAAAAAGCCATTTAATATACTCGCTGTGTACAAGGCTTAAAAAAAAGTGCCTTGTAATTACATTAGATGAAAACGAATCGGGAAAGATAAAAAGTGATTTATCTTTCCTTTTTTCGCAAAATGTGCTTGAATTTAAACAAAAAGAATATGTGTTTTTTGATGCTGACGCGGCAACACGTGAGCGTGAAACAGACAGAATAAAAACCCTGTACGGTATGAAATACAGCCCCGCAGTTGTAACAACTATGCGTGCTGTGAGTGAATATACAATGGACAGGGCTGTTTTTGATTCGTATTTTATGAATGTTAAAGCGGGCGATACGGTTAATACTGATAAACTTCCCGAAAAACTTATTTGTATGGGATATAAGCGTGCCGAATACGTTGAGGCACAAGGACAGTTTGCAATAAGAGGTGACATAATAGATATATATTCACCTCTCAATGATTTGCCGTATCGAATAGAACTGTTTGATGATGAGGCGGATTTAATACGTGAATTTAATCCGCAAACACAACTGTCGCAGGCTAATGTGAGCGAGGCGAACATATGCCCCGTAAGGGAGCTTGTTTACGATACGCAAACAAAAGAAAAACTTATTGAAAAGCTTAAAAAGAATTTAAGCGAAAACTTACACTCGGATATAGAAAAAATTGAACAAAATCATTATATATCGTCAATTGACAAGTATTTTCCGCTTGTATCGGTTGATTTTCCAACACTTGCGGATTATATAACAAATGATTATATTGTGTTTTTTGACGAGGCAATGCAAATTTACGAAAAAAACAAAACGTTTGTAAAAGAGCAAAACGAGATAATTACCGATTTGCTTGCAAAAGGGCTTATGCCGCACACCAAAAAGCCGTATTATGCCGATTATGCGCATATTTTATCGGCTTTGTCGAAGTGTAGTATTGTGTCGGCAAGTACATTATCGTACAAATTTCCCGAAAGCGATGTAAAAGACATAATAAGTTTTACCGCCAAATCACAGCAAAGCTACTCGGGCAACCCCAAATTTTTGGAGGACGATATTAAATATTGGAAAAAAAACAATTACAGAGTTATTATAACGGTTGACGGCAAGGCAAAGGCGGCAAATATAATAAAAACTCTTGAGGACGCGGGTATTTTTGTATCAACGGTAAAACGCGAAAACGGATTAACTCCGCTCGGCTCTGTATCGGTAACGGACGGAAGATTGAGCCGCGGTTTTGAATATCCGTCGCAAAAAACCGCGGTTGTAACCGATTACGATATTTTTGGGGAAAATCAAAAACGAAGATCGGCAAAACGCTCGGGCAATTTTAAAAAAAGCGACGCAAAAAATGCAATTCGCAGTTTTGAGGACTTAAAATGCGGCGATTATGTGGTTCATAAATTTCACGGTATAGGTCAGTATGTGGGGATTGCGCAGCTTGAAGTTGAAAATGTTAAGCGTGATTACCTTAAAATTAAATATAAGGGAAGCGACAGTCTTTATGTGCCCGCAAGCCAGCTTGATGTACTTCATAAATACATAGGCAGTGAGGCAGAACATATAAAACTTAATTCGCTCGGCGGAACACAATGGAATAAAACGGTAAGCCGTGTTAAAAAAAGCGTTGAAGATATGGCAAAACAGCTTATAGCGCTTTATGCGGCACGAAAAAATATAAAAGGTTTTAAATTTGATGATGATAATGAGTGGCAAAAACAGTTTGAAGAAGATTTTGCATATGACGAAACGGACGACCAGCTTACGTGTATAAGAGAAGTTAAAGAAGATATGCAGTCCGATAAATGTATGGATCGTCTTTTATGCGGCGATGTTGGTTACGGCAAAACAGAGGTTGCAATGAGAGCCGCATTTAAATGTGTTATGAGTTCAAAACAGGCGGCATATCTTGTTCCCACAACACTGCTTGCACGTCAGCATTACAATAATTTTAAACAGCGTATGGAGCGATACGGTATTGAGGTTGAAATGATGTCGCGCCTTCGTTCAAAAAAGCAAAATGACGAAACGCTAAAAAAGCTTGAAAACGGTACTGTGGATATTGTAATAGGCACGCATCGTATACTGCAAAAGGATATAAAATTTAAATCGCTGGGGCTGTTGATTGTTGATGAAGAGCAGCGTTTTGGTGTGGGACACAAAGAAAAGCTTAAAGAGCTTAAAAACAATGTTGATGTATTAACGCTTACCGCAACTCCGATACCACGAACACTTAATATGGCAATGACGGGGATACGTGATTTAAGTGTAATAACAACACCGCCCGTTGACAGGTACCCAATACAAACGTTTGTATCGGAATACAACCCGGCGGTTATTCAAAATGCGGCAGAACGTGAACTTGCACGCGGAGGACAGGTTTTTTACCTTTACAACCGAATAGAAAGCATTGAAAAAAAAGCAGAACAGCTGCACGCACTTTTGCCCGACGCGGTAATAGAAATAGCGCACGGCAGAATGTCCGCGTCGCTAATTGAGGAAAAAATGCTCGGAATGCTCAACGGCGAAACCGATATTTTGCTATGTACAACAATTATAGAAACAGGACTTGATATTCCGAATGTAAATACCATAATAATTGAAAATGCCGACAAACTCGGGCTTTCACAGCTTTATCAGCTGCGCGGAAGGGTAGGTCGCTCCAACAAACTTGCATATGCGTATTTAACATACGGCAAAAATGCGGTTTTGGACGAGGTGGCGCGTAAAAGACTTGAGGCAATTAAAGATTTTACCGAATTTGGGTCGGGATTTAAAATTGCAATGCGCGATTTGGAAATACGCGGTGCCGGTAATTTGCTCGGCAGAGAACAGCACGGTAATATGAACTCGGTAGGTTATGATATGTACTGCGATTTGCTTGAGGCGGCCGTTAAAACTCTTAACGGTGAAACGGTGGAAGAAGATTTTGAAACATCGGTTGATATAAAGGCGGATGCGTTTATACCAAAAAACTATATTTTGTCGGAGCTTCAGCGCGTTGAAATGTATAAAAAAATTGCCGGTATTCAAACAGAGGATGATGTATCGGATATTCGAGACGAATTTATAGACAGATTTTCGGATATGCCGAAAAGTGTTGAAAACCTTATACAAACATCATATATAAAGGCTTTGGCGCACAAAATAGGCGTAACGGAGGTTATGCAAAACGGTATGCAGGTTCGCTTTACCTTTGGCAAATACATTAAAACGGAACAATTGATGAACGTTTTAAGCGAATACAAGGGCAAAGTTATGTTTTCTGCCGGCGAAAAATCATATCTTATATACAAATGCGATAAGGATATACTTAATAATATTAAGTTTTTATTACAAAAACTAACAAAAGCATTACAATAATAAAAATTCAAGTTATAATTATTGTATAATAATGCGGAGGATATGATAAAATGAAAGGAGTTTTTATATGATATTTAAAAAATTTTTAAAATCAACAGTCTGTGCGGTATTTGCCGCAACGGTTGCAATATCCGCTTTTTCGGGTTGTGCCGTTCAGGACACGCGCGCGGCTGTTACGGTTAACGACGAAGAAATAGCGCAAAAGCAATACGGATATTACTTTTCTATGATACAACAGCAAATGCTGTCGGAGGCAGGCGTTTCGGCGAGCGATGCAGAAGCGGTCGAAAACTTTTGGAAAAATACAGAAATTGACGGTGAAAACGCTTTAACCGCTGCACGCAATAAAGCTAAAGACGAAGCCGTTAAAATGGCGGTTAGGGTACAAAAAGCAAAAGAGCTCGGCGTTGAACTTACGGACGAGGATAAGCAGAGCATTAAAGATAACATTGGCACCATTATTAAAAACAACGGCGGACGTGAAGAATACGAAAAGCAACTTGCCGCTATTAATACCGATGCTAAAACTTTTGAGGAGCTTTTCAGCAATTCACAGCTTATAAGCAAGCTCGAACAAAAACTAGAAGACGACGGTAAATTAAAAGTAACCGATGAGGAAGTAAAACAATACTTAACCGATAATTATGTTAAGGCAAAACATATATTGTTTGCAACTATGGATTTATCTACCCAACAGCCGTATGATGATGAAAAAAAGGCGTCGGTTAAAAAAACAGCGGAAAAAATATTGGATGAAATAAACAACGGCGGTGATTTTGACGCGCTTATGAAACAATATTCCGAAGATACGGGACTTGAGCAAAATCCCGACGGTTATGTGTTTACAAAAGGAGAAATGGTACAACAGTTTGAAGACGCGGCATTTGCACTTAAACCCGGTGAAATAAGCGAGTTGGTTGAAAGCCAATTTGGTTTTCACATTATAAAAAGAGAACAGTTTACGGTAACCGATGAAAATGTATCTAAATATGCGTCTGATGCCGAAACAAAAATATTGAGCGAAAAATTTGACAGTATGACAGATAATTGGACTAAAAAAGCAAATGTTAAAGTTAACGAAAGCGTACTGAAAAAATTTAAATATGACAGCGGAAAATAATTTTATTTGGGAGAATTAAAACTATGAAAAAACATTTTGCAAAAGCGGCATTTGCCGTTGCTATGATTTTTTGCCTGTCGGTATGTGTAACGGCATTTGCCGATACTGCCAATGTACAAAATAAAATAACGTTTACAGACGTTGATACGCAGTCGGAACAGGGACAGGCTATATACAAACTTGCCAATGCCGGAATTGTATCGGGCAACGGTGACGGAACTTTTACCCCTAACGGTTCGCTTACAAGAGCCGAATTATGTAAAATGATTAATCTTGTGTTTAAATATACTGAAAATGCAAGTGAGCAGTTTGCCGATGTTACGGCGGACGATTGGTTTGCACCTTATGTTCTTGTTGCAAAAAAAGCAGGGTATATTACAGGCTATGAGGATGGAACGTTCAGAGGAAACAATAATATAACGCGTGAAGAATTTTGCGCTATTCTTACAAGAGTAAATCCGTTATATGACCTTGGATTAAGCGCAAATATTACCGATGAGATTTCGGATTGGGCAAAAGGATATGTTAATCTTGTTGTTACAGGCGGATTAATGAGCGTTGAGGACGGCGGAAAATTCAGAGCTACCGAAAATATGAAACGCAGTGAAATTGCCGTTGTGCTTGCAAAATTTGTTCAGGCACAGCAACCATCGCAAGGCGGTTCGGTAATAGGAGGCGGCTCATCATCGGGCGGCTCATCATCGGGCGGTTCGTCATCGGGCGGTTCATCATCGGGCGGTTCGTCATCGGGCGGCTCGTCATCGGGCGGTTCCTCATCGGGCGGTTCCTCATCGGGCGGTTCCTCATCGGGCGGTTCGTCATCAGGTGGCTCATCGTCGGGCGGTTCGTCGTCAGGTGACAAAGACAACACAGGTGATAACGACGATAAAGACAGAGAAACAATTGACAAAGAAAACGAAAAAGTTGTAAACGGTATGAAAACGGTTTATAATCAGCTTAATACCCAAAAGAAAACATTCAGAGGAACACCTCTTAAAATTGTAAATATTATTTTGGAAACGGTTAATTCAACCATTGCAGATGCCGACAGCGGAAAACTTATAACAAACGATTATGTTAAAAAAACATATCAGGATAAAGTTGATGAAGCAAAGGCTTTATATGACAGTATGCCGGAGGGTGACCAAAACTCGTTTAAGAGCGAGCTTGCCAAAATTGACCCTGACGCGGTAGAATATTTATATACTTACTTCTTTTAAGATAAAATAATAATTTTATATGCACCCGAATGATACATATATCATCAGGCGCATATTTTTTTATATATAACCATCTTATTCCAAATAGTTTTTGGGAGAACACCCGTAAAACTTTTTAAATGCACGGCTGAACTGATATATGTCACCATATCCCGTATTTTTGGCAATTTCGCTTATACTGCGCATTTCCCGCAAGTAATCGGCCGCTCTTTCCATTCGTATTTTTGTTAAGTATTTAAAGGGAGTTGTTTTAAGTTCATTTGAAAACAGTTTGCCAAGGTAAACCGTGCTTATGTGAACCGAGTCGGCTATGTTTGCAAGTGATAATTGTGGTTTATAATAGTTTTTTTCCATAAAAGCAACGGTATTTTCAATAAGCGGATTTGTTTTTTTGCTTTCGTTGGCATATATTGTAAAAACAAGTTTGTATAAGTATGACATTGCATACAAATTTTTAATGCTTTCGGGATACTTTCCGCAATCGTTAAGCCGGTTGTAAAACTTTATTATTTGAGCTGTATCGCAGCTAGGAATATGTGTTACGGTATTAAATCCGTTAATATCGTATATGTTAAATAATATGCTTTGCGCGGTTTCAACACAGCGGTTTGTGTAATCAATTCCGCGCGGTACATATACAGGGTGTAAAATGTCGGCATACGTAAATGTATTATTGTGTTCAAACTCAATTTTGCCCGACAAAGGAAATATAAAGCTTGCACTGTAGCGGTTTTTCATTTTAATAACCTTGTCTTTTGCATCATTTACTTTAAGAACGGAAACAAAATTACATATCTTATAATTGGAATACATAAACTCTCACCTCGTAATATGAGTATAACATATTTTTAGCTGCTTGTAAATATAAAAGTGTATCGTTTTGGCTAAAAAAATATGATTTTAATCATTGTAATTTATATAGGCATTATTATATAATTAATGTATAAATTATAAAGAAGGCGAGGACTTTATTATGAATTTTAAGGGAAAATGCGCATTTATAACAGGTGTATCGCACGGCATAGGACAGGCAATAGCATTACGTCTTGCAAAAGAGGGCGCAAGTTTGTTTTTATGCGATATAAACGAAGAAGGTCTTAAAAATACCGCAAAAAAAGCTATGGGGTGCGGAGTAAAAATTGAATATGCAGTATTGGATGTATCAAATGAACAAGCTGTAAACCAAACAGCTAAAGACGCAATCGGTAAAATGGGCAAAATAGACATTCTCATTAACAATGCGGGTATTTACAATACATATGTTGCGTTTAGTAATTCAAACAGCGAGGATTGGAGAAAGAAAATTGAAATTAACTTGTTGGGTACAATGTATCTTACAAGAGCGCTTATTAACCATATGATAGATAATAATTACGGCAGAATAATTAATATAGGCTCTGTTGCCGGGGTTTACGGTATTGCAAATATGGTTGATTACTCGGTGTCAAAAGGAGCGGTTATTTCGTTTAGCCAGTCGCTTGCAAAAGAAGTGGCACAGTATAACATTACGGTTAATACGGTATCTCCGGGAAGTATATCGATAAACGGTGAAGAACTTCCCGACCATTCGTTTATGGGCAGAGCCGGAACTGTTGACGAGTGCGCAAATGTTGTTGTATTTCTTGCGTCCGATGAAGCGTCATACGTTTCGGGGCAAAACTATATTGTTGACGGATGCCGAAAAAAACTATAATTATTTAAATACACACAAATTTTATGCGAAGGCAATTTTTGCCTTCGTTTTTTTAATTGACAATTTACTGCATTTGCGGTAAAATATATTATGAAAAAATAAATTCGACGGGGGATTATTTGTGAAAAAATTCAGGTTTGTATCGTTTATAATTTGTGTGTTTTTGGCTGTGCCGTACATAACGGTTTTTGCCGATAATGCATACTATACATATCAAAATCAATATGCTACGTCACAGCAGTCGGGTGATTTATACGCTATGGCGGCTGCGGTTAAAGGTATAGAAAGCGTTTATGCATACCCGTCAAGCAAAGATGAATATAACCGTCTTGCATGGCCTTGTCAAACGCTTGCCCAACTGTACGAAAAAAACGGGTATTATGATGACGCGCTTGTATATTATCAAAAGGCTCTCAATTATATAAATTGGCTTAATGCAAACGGCGAAAATTATACCGACAGTGTTAAAGGTCTTACAGCGGTAATTAATCACTTAAACATTATGCCAAAATCATATATTCCCACAACCGATGCGGGTGATGTTCCGTTTTACGGTGCAAAAGCAGAACCGCAATTCGGTTTATACAGCGGCAGATGCAATTCTACAGATTCGCGTTATGATAGCGCGTATTTATTGTATGTGCAGTTTTTTAACGAAAATATAAGCTCGTTTAATTATTTAATAGAACAAAACAAACGTAAATTTACAGAGATAGCCTGGAATGTTCCGAATGAAAATGCCGATGATTTACAAAGAATTGCAAACGGTTCGAGCGACGGATATATTATAGAAAACTTAAAATTTTTATCCGAACTTACCGACACGAATATTCTTTTGCGTTTCGGTGCCGAGGTAAACTGCTGGCCGTCCGTGCCGGGCGATGAGGCGGAACGTGCGCGGTTTATTGATTTGTTTAAAAGGGCATATATACATATATCAACGCTTGCGCGCACATATGCACCAAACGCCGCTATGGTTTTTTCGCCAAATGACATTTCAAATTGGAATGTTACCGCGGCGGATTTTTATCCGGGTGATGAATATGTTGATTGGATTGGAGTATCGGCATACGGAAACAAACAAGCGGCGGCTTCAAATGAGGCAGCAGATCTAAACGATGCTTTTTATTGCCGCGGAGTTTACGGAAGTGAAATAGTAAATGTAAAAGATATAATGTCAATTGCAAACAAGCCTGTAATTATATCAGAGTGCGGATTTTCGTACAGCGGTGACGGCGGATTGCAAACGGAAGCATATGCAATTGAGCAAATTAAGGAATTTTACACATATGTAAATATGGTATATCCTCAAGTAAAATGTATATTTTATTTTGATAACAATATAGAGTGGGAAGACCGAGTTTATAAATTGTCGGACAATTGGAATGTTTTTAACACAATATTGCCGCAAATGCTGTTTTAACAGGCACCGAACCCGTTGCATACAAAACCCTGTCGGGAAATATCAATAAAAATACAACGGTATATACATATGCATATTATCCCACAGAGTCACCCGTAACGGTTACTTACAGACTTGACGGTGTATGGATGGGGCAATCTGTACAGGCACCTTATAAATATACAATAGATATTTCAAGCCTTGCACAGGGAACGCATACACTAAGCGTTACGGCATCGTGCGCAAATACGTCAAGAACAACAGATTATACATTTAATGTTGTATCGGCTCCCGACCCTAAAACGGGTATGACGGATATAAGCGCACATTGGGCTTATGATGTGATTGCAGATTGCATAGCAAACAGTTATTTTAAAGGTACATCGTCAACAACATTTGAACCTGAAAGCAATATGACAAGGGCAATGTTTGTAAAAGTGCTCGCCAATATAGATAAATGCAGTGCGCAGGATTATACAAAAACTTCATATTTCGATGTTGCTCAAAACGAATGGTATTACAATGTTATATGCTGGGCGCAAAGTAACAGTATTATTTCGTCGGACACACTTAATTTTTATCCCGATGAAAATATTACACGTGAGGATATTTGTGTTTTCTTTGCAAATTATATGAAATATTTAAACAAGGAATTTAAATCCGTTAAAGGCGAAAATGTGTTTGCCGACAATTCGGATATATCGGATTATGCGGCAGAGGCGGTTAAATTATGCCAAACAGCGGGAATTGTAAACGGCAGCGACGGTAATATGTTTAATCCCAAAAGTTTTGCAACGCGTTCCGAAGTTGCCGCAATGACTGTTAGATTTTGTAATTTATTGAAATAGTTTACGTTTATTGCCACGGCATTGGTTTAATATGCTCTTTTATATGGAACATTTTTTTGCTTTGTGTAATATAATTTATACAGGTGAAAAATATGGGCAGATTTTTTATGCGGCGAAGGCAAATGCTTGCACCGCGCAGAGTAAAAAAAGTTAAGGCATATAATCGCAAAAAAAGGTGTATTCACATACTTGCTTTAATATTTACCGTTTTGGTTATACTGTTTTTGGTGCTGAGTACATACGACGCCATATCACAGCTTGTTGTAAACGAATTACAGTACCGTGCAAACAGACTTATAAACGAAGCGGTTTGCGAGGTGTTTGCAGACCCCGATATTAACTGTTTTGATGTAAAAAACTATGGAACATATAATGTTGTATCAATAAATGCATACCGTGCCAACAATATAAAAAGTTATTTATCGGATATGATTTACGAAAAATTTGACAGCAGTGAATATAATAAATTTGAAATTCATTTGGGTACTGTTTTGTTTCCGTATATGTTTGCCGGGCGCGGGCCGTATCTTAATGTACGCATTGTACCCGTTACCGATATTTTGGTTAATTTCAGAAATGAAAACGAAACATACGGTATAAACCAGGTTGTTAATAATTTATATGTCAATGTTGAAATTGACGTATGCGCGTTAGGTACGGCGGTATACTACAAAACAACCGTTGAAAGCGATATAATAGCGGCACAGACGGTGATTTCGGGTAATGTGCCAAATACATATGTTAATGTAAAAGGAGAGTCAAAAATTGATAAAAAATGATACACCGACCGAAAAAAAATATAATCATATAAGCGGTATCAACTATCCGTATATTGTTGATTACATACAAAACACCGTCGGCAATTCACAGGGTGTTTTAAACGAACTTGAGCGGTATGCCGATTTAAACAAAGTGCCCATTATAGAAAAAGAAGTGCGTGCATTGCTTGAAACGTATCTTGAAATAAACAAACCGTTCAGAGTAGTTGAAATAGGAACGGCAATTGGGTATTCCGCCATATTGTTTGCACAGTACTTAAAAAATGGCGGAGAAGTTATTACACTCGAAAAAGATGAGAAAATGTGTGCATTGGCTGTTGAAAATATAAACAAAGCGCATTGTGCGGATAAAATTAAAATTATCTGCGGTGATGCGCTTGAAACGGTTTACAATATAGACAAGCCTATAGATTTTATTTTTCTTGATGCAAATAAATCGCATTACGGCGAATATTTTGACGCGCTTTTTCCGCATTTAAATGTGGGCGGTATGATAATATGCGACAATATTTTATATAAAGGAATGGTTGCAAGCGATGATTTGCTTCCGCGGAAACATTATACAATAGTGCGTGCACTCCGAAAATTTTTGCCGTTTTTATGTGAAAATAAAAGCCTTAAAACATCTATAATACCTATAAGTGACGGCGTATCGGTATCGGTACGTATTAATTAAAACGAGGAGTTAAAAAAATGTATATAACAAAAAACATAAAAAAACCGGAGCTGCTTGCACCCG
>USKN01000022.1 GCA_900555295.1 uncultured Eubacteriales bacterium | reverse complement strand
TGTGTATGCCGAGTATTCGTTTGCGGAGTCGCAAAGCGGCGATACAAGTAAAAATATGTCGTGCCAAACATCAGGCACACATACGGTGTACGGGTTAAAGCTTACTCCGTTTACCGAGGTAGCCGATGAGGTAAAGGGCGGCACAACAACCGTTAAAAATGCCGCGGCTTCAAATATAGCGTTTAACGTTACAACAGCGCCGAGCGGTTACAACGATTATTATGTTGAAGTGGAATATTTAAATTATTCGTACGGATTTTTTAATATTTCATACACCGACAAAACAGGAAAAACAAAAACCACCGAGCTTGTGTGCTGTGAAGATACGGGCGATTTAACAAAGCCCATATCCGACCGCATAGCGGCGGCAAAAAAAATAACGGAGGCAAACTCCGATACAAAAGTTCATATTTTCAGACTTGAAAATGTGGATTTTACAAAGTCAAAGGATTTTACAATAGAAACAACACGCACGGCTAAAAGCTCAAGATTTGAATACAGCCCCAAAAGTGTATACATTAAAAAGGTAAGCGTATACAGAGAAGATAAGTTCCCTGTAAAGGCACAAATAAAGTCCGACAGAACGGGCAATATATTTTACGACAGAGATTTGCCCGAATTTGATATTAAATTCTGTGACAATGTAAATGAAAATACAAATATAAGCGTTGATTTTAATGTGTATAAATATACGAGCGGCGGCGAGCCTGTAATAATTGACGATTTAAGCAAAAATGTATTGTATGATACTGCGGTAAGCGCAGGAGAGAGTATTACAAAAAATTTTGCTTTAAACGTATCCGACTACGGATTGTATTTACTTGAGGTTAATATTACCGCAAACGGACGTACATATACCGCGGCAAGCGCCGAATTTTCAAAATGCGTGGGCAATGATGATAAAAACACGGCTATGGGAGTTAGTGTTCATACGGGTACTTGGGATAAGGGAACCTTAAAAAATTATATAACTCTTGCACGTGACGCGGGATTTGGTATTATGCGTGAGGGCGTTGTTTGGGGCAGTTACGAAAAAAGTAACGGAAGTTTTGAGTTGGATAGCGGTATTAAAGGATTTTACAAAATATGCAATGAATATGCAATGGAGCCGTATGTTGTTATAGATACCACAAACCCGAGAGCTTGTATAGATAAAAGCAACAGCGGATTGGTTGACTCAAGCGCTTTGGACGGTGTTGCAAGGTTTGTTGAAAAGCTTTTGGACGAACCCGAAATGCAAAATATAAACCACTTTGAATTATTAAACGAACCCAATATAAAAGTGTTTTATGATGAAGATGAGAAAAAATTAAAATATACGGGTACGGGTGAAGCCGAAAGAACGGCGGTTTATACCGCAAAAGGCAAAGCATATGGCAAAATATGCGAAAGAATTGTAAACGTTATACGTGCCCAAAGAGGAAACAGTGCCCAAATAGGTATTTTATCTCTTTGCGGTATTGACTCGCGTTTTGATAAAGACGGTAACAGATACATTTGGAACGGAAGATACTGTGCCGATAATTTTGTAAAAGGTGCGCTGTCGTATTTAAGCGACCCAAACGGTGACGGCAATAAAGCCGACAGTATATTAAACAATGTTGACGTTATTACATATCACCCGTATTCGTACAATGTAAACCCCGAAATTATAAACGAAAGGGATTTAACGGGTGTAACGGATATTGCCAAAACATACGGATTTAACCCGCAGAGTGCCTGGCATACCGAGTTTGGCTGGTCTACCGCCAAATATCCTTTAAACGCCGCGTGCATAGGCGATGATTATGCACAGGCTAAAAACATAATACGCCAATATGCGTCTATGTACACACGCAATAACAACGATAAAATGTTTATTTACGATTTTATTGACGACGATATTGTAACAAACGCGCAGGAGTCAAATTACGGTTTGGTACACAGCGAGCTTTACAATACTCCGTATGCCGCAAAACTTTCGTACCTTGCGGTATCTAACTTAAACAAAATGGTGCAAAATTTGCCAAATGCCGAGTTTGTATACAATACGACAGATGATTTATATACAGGCGATTATACTACCGAAACAAACGGTTACGGCACAAAAGGCGAAATGGTTGCAAAGTTCAGCGGCGATACAAACAAAAAGGTGTATATGCTGTGGAGTATTGAAGACAATAAAGAAATAGCGTATAAAATACCCGAAAATGTAATTGCATATTACGATTATTTGGGTAACAAAATTACACCGGGTGCGGTTGAAACGGCAAACGGTTACAAAGTATCAACAGAACCGTTTTATGCGGTATGCGGACAGGATAACGATATAAGCGTAATTGACAGAGGCGAAAACAACGTTAAAATTACCGTTGAGGGTAACACCAAAGATGAAAATGTAAACGATACCGTTATTTTGCTTATAAGCAATCAAAATGTTGCAAGTTCAAAAAATGTAAACAAAAGCAACATAATATATGCCGATTTTTGTACAGCGTCGAGCGGCGGGTATTACCGATTTGACTGCGGAACCGTTACGTCAAACGATAAGGTATATGCATATATTATAGAATCTGACGGAACGGAGAGCAAAACGGAGGTTACGGCACATCATAACAACGCGGAGATTAATTTATACAAAAATATGCAAAAGGTTAATCAAAGCGGAGTAAGCGTTAAAAACCTTAACGGCATATCTGTTATTGCAAATTTAAGGGACAATGTTAAAACAAGCCCCAATGCACAGCTTATATTCTCGTTTATGAAAGACGGCAAGCTCACATATGCCGCAACGGAAGAGCTTACAAAGTCGTATGCCGAGGAAAATATATATGCACCCGACGGAACAGAGTACAACGAAGTGCGAATATTCCTTTGGGACGGGTTTAAAACAATTAAACCTTTATGCACAAACATTTATATTAAGTAGAAACCATAAGTCATAAATCAAAAGTTAAAATGTAAAAAAACAACTATATTTTTGCTTTTGATTTCTCATTATAAAAAAGAAGGGGGCGTTAAATATTGATTAAAAACAAATTACTATCATTTTGCGTTGCATTTTGTATGCTTGCGGTAAGCTGTGTATGCCCAACTGCCGCCATTGCCGCAGAAAAAGAGGACAGTGATATGCCGGAGGGCGATATTGTTGCATATGCGGAATTCGGCAACGGAGTAAAATCAACAGGCTTTGCAAATGTTACCACGGGTACGGGTACATTTAAAGAAGAAAGTAAAAAAGCGGTAAAGGGTTTATCGCTTACGGCAAATGCAAAAGATAAAGACGCTTATGTTTATTTTAATTTTGACAACAGCTTTGCGTATCAAATATCGGACGGTTCGGTATTTGATATTGTGGTAACATATTACAGCGAAAATAACGCATATTTTGAATTTGTATATGATTCTGTAATTACCGAGTCAAGACGCGGGAAACTTACGGAGGGCGGAAACGATTTATCGTGGAAAACTGTTAAATATACAATAGACGATGCGTACTTTGGCGAACGGCTCGAGGGCGGCGCTGATTTTTGGCTTGCTGCGGTAACCGGTGCGCGAAATATAATGCATAATCTATGCACTCCGTCACCTGCAAACCCTATAATAAAATCGGTTAAGGTAACGCGCCATATAGCGCAAAAGCCGGTAACTTTGATTGCCGAAACGCACGAAAGCGGCAATACTTTTGAATGGTACAAAGAACAAAAAACAATATCAAACACCATTACAAACTCATTTAACGAAGATATTGCCGTAAACATTACATACAGAGCAAAAGACCAAAACAATATAACGCATTGGCAGCAAAGTGAAACAGTAAATTTAAAAGCAAAAGAGACGGTTAAAAAAGATATTAATATAGACACCGACTATTGCTCGCTTTATAATTATATTGTTGAATTTGAAATACCGTCAAAAGGTATAAAATATGAGTTGAGTCCGTTTGAGTTTGCAATTGTAAAAACAGACCCCGACGGTATTGCAAATGATTTAATGTATTGGTGCGCACACGTTACAAGGTATAAAGAAGAACAGGCAAGCGACCTTATGGAAATGGTTAAAAAATCAAACTCGGCGGGTGTAAGAAGCGGTTTGGAACGTCACACATTCGGTGTAAATGGTTTGCCGACATTCAGAGACCAAGATAAATTTATGATAGATGAGGCTAAAAGGCTTAATTTAAAACTTGCATTAATTTTAAATTATTGGTCGCCGTATTTAAGCGATAAAGCCATTACCACACAGCAAGCGGCAATCAGTAATGTAAACGGCTACAGTGAAGCTACCCAAAAGGATATGTACGAATGGGTTAAGGTTATTACCGATGAGGGTAAAGACGTACTTGCAGCCTACGAAATGTGGAACGAGCCCAATCTTGTAAGTTTTGGTTTTAAAAATTTTGACGAAACAACAAAAGGATATTTTAACTATGTTAAATTAATGCGTAAATACTTAAACGAATTAGACCCCGGCAAACCCGTTTTAATTGGTTCATATGCCGGTCCGTATAATGCATATTCAAAAGTTGAAAAGTCAACGGAGGGAAGCGCGCAAAGATTTCATGAACTAATTGTTGATATGGGCATAGCCGATTACAGTGACGGCGTTTCGTTTCATCCATACAATGTAAGACAATACGAAGATGAAGATATGTTTGATAAACTCAATTGGTATGTTGACTATATGGAACAAAAATCCGGCAAAAAAAATATGGTTGCGTGGATTACCGAGCTTGGTAACCCTATAGGGCAGTATGTTGAAACGGACGAAAAACAGGCATACAAAAATGTAAGAGAATGTCTTGTAAATATGTCGGGCAGAGTAAACTTTAATGCGCCTACCGCAATATACAATCTTGAACGCTTGGGGCCGTCGAGCGACCGTGAAGATAACTTTGGTAATATAGATCCCGGCGACCCGAAAGTTTTAAGAAAAAATGCAAGAGCGTTTGTACCGCGTGACGCATATATATCGCTTACGGGTATGAACTATGTTTTGGGTAATGCAACATCTGTAAGTTATCAAAAAACAGACGAAAATATGTGGATAGAGCAATTTAAAAGCAAAAAATTCGGCAAAAATATTGCGGCATTTTGGTTTGAAGATACCGAAAAGCAAAAAACATTTGACGTAGGCTGCAATGAGCTTACGGTATTTGACCCGTACGGCAACGAAACAAAGCTTAAAAGCGCAAACGGCAAATACACATTTACCGTATCGCAAACACCGTTTTATGTAATGGGAAATTTTGATAAAGTAACCGAATGCGAAACGCTTGAAACGGTATACAGCGATATAGAAGTATCGGCGGCACAGGGCGATATATTAAAATTTGAAGTCACAAAGGCTAATGCGCCCAACGGTTCAACAATAGATATGCAGGTTCCCGATTTTGCCGAGCCTTTAAAAAACGAGCCGTTTAATAACGGCATAGCATATACCGAGTATTCGCTCATACCGGGATATAACGGTACAATGTATATTACGGGTACGATAAACGAAAACGGCGAGCCGAGCCAATATATAAGAGTACGACTTACGGTATCCGACGCAATTGACTCAACCGTTACAAACAAATTCCCCGGCGGAAACGATTACAATGTATGGCAAATGGTATTTGATATTACGAACAAATCGCTCTCTAACGTTGCAAAAGGCAAAATTCGCATTAATTCGCCAAAAGAATTAAAAGGTGAATACGATTTTGATATAGGCAATGTATTAAAGGGCAAAACATCGCGTATTACGGTTAACTGCCCCGATGTATCTCGCAAACAGCTTTACTATCTCGATTACGACATAATACTCGATAACGGAAGTACATATAACTTTAACCAACAGCTTGATTTTACCATAGCGCCAAAGGTTAAAAACAAAATTACTGTTGACGGCAAAATAGAGCAGGGTGAGTGGAATTTAAGTACGGCTATGATATCCGATTCCGCCGAAAACGTTAAACAAATTGCCGATTGGGCGGGAGCGAATGATTTAAGCGGTTACACTATGATGCAATGGGACGAAGATAAATTATATCTGTTTGCGTCAATTACCGATGATATATTCTCAAACCCCAACGAAACTTCACGTCTTTGGGCGGGCGACAGCATTCAGTTTGGCGTATACAACCCCGAGTATGCTCATATAGCACAGGGCGAGGGCTTAAGCGATTTTAACGAGATTGGTATTGCGCTTTTAAAAGACGGCCCCAAAGTATACAAGTTTAAAGACCAATATAAGGCACAGGACAAAATAGGCGAGGTAACAAATTGCGAGGTTGCGGTTGTACGCGATGAAACAACCAAAACCACAAATTACGAGTTTGCAATTCCCTGGGAGTCGTTATTCGGCAAGCAAATGACATATAAGGCAGGCGACCGCATAGGATATTCGGTATTATACAATGATGACGACGGCGCGGGCAGACGCGGCTGGATAGAATATGCAAGCGGTATAGGTCTTACCAAAAACACTAAATTTTTTACCTATTTAAACCTTGTTGATTAATTTATGGGGAGGAAAATTATGAACATTAAATTCAAAAAAAGAATTTCAATTTTAACTGCGGTAGTAACAGCGTGCGTGTCGCTGTCGCTGCCTGCGGTATCATATGCCGAAAATGAATATGAAGATGTTATTTATATATCGGGTTTTTCGGATTATGAATCAGACGGATTGCCAAACGGTTGGACGAGGGCAAAATATATTACGCAGAAAGTAAACGATGTTGAGCAAGAAGTTGATAATACAGGTTCATATGCACATATAAGGAATGAAGACGGTAATAATACACTTTATATTGATTCATCACAAGGAAGTATGATAAAAGATGTTATACCGTTTAAAAAGGTTGTTTCAAGCGGGAAACTGCATATAAGTTTTGATCATAAAGTGCCTACAGAATCATATACGGGAAAACAGTCATCAATGATAGTTGCATTATTTAATATGAATAAACCGACAAAATACAGAGAAACAGATACATTATTTAATAATTACGATCCAAATGATTTATATGATTTTAGAGGAACTGTGGGACATCAACAATCGCATCTTGTAAGAATACCGTACTATAACACAAAGGATCAATATGGCAACGATGTTGACAAAACGGATTCATCTCTCGATATCAAGGTTTCAAAAACAGGTCTTTATTGGACAGATGACGTTAAAACAGGAGCAAAAATAAACTGTAATGAGTGGAATCACTTTGATTTTATTGTTGATTTAGATAATAATGTATACGATGTATGGTTAGACGGAAAAAAAATAACAGATTCAACAAAAGAAACACAAGGTATACTTCGAAGTGATTCGGGCTATAATCAGTTTAAAGGCTTTTCTTTTATTCAGCAAGACGGTAATTTTAAAAAAGGTTTATATGATAATATAGCAATTACACACTATACCGCAAAAGATACAATTCAAATGGTTGCCGACGCAGGTAAAAACGGTATAGGCGCGTCATCTGCCGACGGTAAGTATTTAAATGTAGCGTTTAACGATTCATTTAGCGATACATTCAGACCGGAAGATTTTGAAATAAAAGACTCTGACGGTAACAAAGTAGAGAACTTTACTGTTTTAAGCCAAACAAAATCCGATTGCGTATTGGATTTTAATGCGGCAACAGGTATTAAAGGCAACACAAACTACACTGTTACATATACGGCAAACGGCAAAGGTATTGCAACCGAAGTAAGCGCAAACGGCGCTTCGGCAACATTCAGAACAAATGCCGCAACGGTTGATACATCAAAAGGCAGTTATAAATACTATTATTCAAAAGAAGATTTTAATGGTTACACGAAGGCTGACCAGCTTCCCTTTGGATTTTATGATTCTGCCAATTTAAACAATGACCAAGAAAATACCTCATATAACAAATATTTATCTAAAGCGGCAGAAAATGCATATGGCAAATATTTGCCCGTGCAGGGAAAAGACGGAAATGCTTTAAAATTGGTAAACAGCTCAACTCTTTACCACTTTTTCCCGCGCGGAGTTGTTGCCGGCGATTTTACAATGGAATTTGACGTTAATTATAAAATAGGCGGCTGGAGTATAGGTTTAATACCTTACAGAAGCTGGGAAAATGCACTTGTTCAAAATAAACTTAAAAATGGCTTATTAAATAATAACAGATACATAAATGCATTAATTGGTATGAGTACGAAAGGAACGAACAGTGATATTAGTTCTCCCAATCTTGCTATATGTAATGCTGATAACGTTTCAAATACAAGTCAAACAGAAATACATGCATTTCCTGAAATGAATAATGAGACAACCAATGTTACCACAGGGCTTAAAGTTGCAAGTGATGAATGGACGCATATTAAACTTGATTTTGATATGGCAGAGGGAAATGTGGATATTTATGTTACAGATGCAAACGGAAAAGAAACCAAAGCATTAGACCAAAGCTACGGAAATTGGAATAAATTTGGCTCCGGTGTTGATGGAGTTGTATTTTATAAAGGTAAAAGCAGCGATACAACCGCCGAAGTAAAATTTGACAACTTTGAAGTTTACTCAACAAGCGGTAAACTCTTAAATGAAGATTTTAACGGGTATACAGCAGCGCCTAAAAAGAGATTTCCGTATTTTTGGATTTCCAATGACAAATTAAGCAGTCCGAATATTAACTCCGACAGCCGTAATGCTTCATCGGTTGCATTAAGTTATTCGGTCAATGCATATTCTACATCCGGCAAAACAGGAGAGTCTAACGACAATGCCGTTAAATTTACGGGAACTAAAAAAAGCACCAGAACAGGATTGGGCGAGCCGCTGTGGTATACAACAAGATTTGAAAAAAACGTGCCCGCAGGACAAAGCTATGCTGTTGAGTTTGATTTAAAATATGAAGACGCCAATACGGTGTGGGTATACGGTCCGGTTGACTCAACACGTGTAACATCTCTTAAGGGTTATAATGATATGGCATATTCAGATTCTTCCTATGCTGACTATATGCTCACAAGCACTAACTTAATAGGAATGGCAAAAGATAATTTGTATTACTACAAACACTTCAAGCAAATGCCCGTAGACGCAAGTGTTGACGTTGTAACAAGTTCGGACGGTTCAGCATTTTATACAGCGTTATCAACCGACAGCACACAAAAAGTTGATACTTGGAAACACTATAAAATTGTAGCTGTTCCTCAGGAAAGCAACACAAAATATATTGTGACTGTAGACGGTAATGAATATACATTTACAGATAGTCTTAAAAACAATACAAAAGATATTGCCGGAATAGCATTCCAAATAAGAAATAAAACAAATTTTGACAAAACTTGGGGAATTTCATTGGATAATGTGAGTGCTTATCTTTGTGATGCATCGGGCAATGAAATTACAACTGCGCGTGAAAACTCAATTTTGGATATTGAGGCCGAAAAGCTTAACGGTGATACGGTATCGTTAATGAATACAAATGAAATACCCTATTCAACAAGCAAAATTACGGTTACATTCAGCGAAGATCTTGACGAAACATTAAAAAAAGATTTAACACCGATTAGCATTAAAAACAGCAGTGACAACAGAACAGGAACTGTTACGGGTATATATGATTGCATAGAAGATGTAATACAATTGCGGAGCAAAAATGCGGCATATCCTATGGATTATGACGCAGAAATCAGCGGTAATAAATTTATAATTACATTAAAAGACGCACTTACAAGCGATACAACATACGCGCTGCATATTGCAAAAGACGTAAGCTTTGCATCGTCGCCGTATTCAACACTTGATAAAGGATTTTCAAGAACTTATACGGGTGCGGTTGACCCTGACGGCGGATTTAAACTTACAAGCTGCAAAGCGGTTGTAAACAAAGGTACAAGCGAGACGCCTTCGTGGGCAGACGTTACAGCTGTAAGCGATATTCAAAACAATGAGGCAAATCTCGGTTTAAAATTTAATGTAACAAACGTTACGGGTTCAACCAAAAACATAAGAGCAATTGCGGCATTTTACAATGCCGACGGTACGGTTGCAAAACTTGTAAACATTGCATTAAACGATTATGCGTTTGAGTCGCAGTCGGGTGCGCAGGAACAGGTAATTGCAATTAATGTTCCCACACTTACAGAGGGCAATTCATATTCGTCTGTTAAATTCTTTGCTTGGGACGCAGATACACAAGCTCCTCTTAAAAAACCGCAGGAATTTAAAACGGCAGAATAATAAAAAATTTAAACAAAATTTTTAAACTTGCATTATAAAAAACTTTAATTTCGCAGTGAGGCGGCAGTCTTAATTATAGTAATGATTGCCGCTTGCCGCGAAATTCCGCTTTTGAGGAAAATAATAAAATATTAGGATATAATTTAATTTGAACAGTAAAAACAACGGCAGAAATTACAAGGAGATGATATATAATATGAAAAAGAGTTCTCTTATTTTAGCGCTTATGATAGCGGCATCGTGTTTAGGCGTACAAGCCGCACAAGATACAATTACCGACAAGGGCGATAAATACATTACCGTATCACGAAGTGAAGATTGGACTTTTGATGAAAAAACAACATTTGCAATTGCAAATGTGTCGGGTATAAAAAATGCGGGCAGAGATATTACATGGGACGAAATTACAGATAAAGCGTTAAGCGCTCCCGATATTATTGAGTATTATAACACAGGTGTTGTAAACGAAAATGTAAAATACAAAAACGGCGATTGCGAATTTAATATTGTACTTGACAAATCGGGCATTTATAAATGCTTTTTGTCGGACCAAAGCGGCAATACGGATATATTTTATATAAATCATATTGATGAGGCGGCACAAAAAAACGCTGCCGACAGTATAATTCTCTCTTGTGACAATAAAGAAACAGCGGTTGCCGATATAGCAAATATACTTAAAAACAATACATACGATTTTGGATTTGCGGATGATTTGTATTTAAACGTTGTATCGGGGACAAATAACAACGAAAACAACGTTGCACAATATATTTACGATTATGTATGCAGCGATTATTTTAATAAAGGCGATGAAAATTACAGCGAAATTCTTTGCGGGGCTGTATTGCGCGCATTTGCGGCAGAGTCGCTCAATATGGGAATTACCAAAGATTTATACGATATAGAATACGCTATGGGTACACAGTCTTTAAAACTTGAAGATTATGTAAAAAAAGACCACAGCGATATATTAAACGCAAAAATGGCGGCAAAAAAATATACATCGATTGCCGATTATGATAAAGCGTTAATTGAAACTTTTACGGGACTTGCAATACAGTACAACGACGGTACGGGCGAAATACCGGCTATAATTAAACAATTTGCAAACGTATCGGGTATAGATACAAGCAAAGTTACCGACGCTTTTTGCAATTCAATTGCGGGAAGTGACGGATATTACAGTTTTGACGCAATAAACGCGGCAGCCAAAAACTTTGTTGAACCGTCAAATAACGATACGGGCAAAGGAACGGGCGGTAAAAAAGGTGGTTCGTCATCGGGCGGAGGCGGCGGAAAAATAACTCCCGTTACCGCGGATGATAATGTGGATATTAAAAACGATACATCGGGCGGTGTAAATATATTTGCCGATGTACCCAAAGACCATTGGGCAAACACATACATTGAAACATTATATAAAGAAGGTGTTGTATCGGGTGTAAACACAACCGATTATAATCCCGAGGCAAGTGTAACGAGAGAGGAATTTGTAAAACTTATTGTATCGGCGCTTAAATTAAACACCGTAGGCACCGCCGCACCGTTTACCGATGTTGACCCAAATGCGTGGTATGCGGATTTTATAAACATTGCATACAACAGTGAAATAGTAAACGGTGTAAGCGACACCGAGTTTGGAACAGGTGTAAATATAAGCCGACAGGATATTGCGGTAATGGTTGTAAATGCGTTAAAGGTTATAGATTATAATTTTACCGACGGCGCAGATGTAACGTTTGCCGACAGTGATAACATTGACGGCTATGCAAAAGATGCAGTAAAAATGCTTAAAAACTCGGGTATATTGAGCGGTGACAACAATAATATGTTTAATCCCAAACAAAATGCAACAAGAGCCGAGGCGGCAAAAATTATTTATATGATTTCAAGATAAAAAATCAATTTAAAACAACGTACAATCCAAGGCTTCCCCTTGAGGGTAAGCTGTCACGGCAGTGACTGATGAGGTGCAAAAAACAAACATCGGCTTTAAGCCGCAGAAGGGAGATTTTTATGAAAAGAATATTGGCTGTATTTTTATGTGCGGTTATAATTATTCCCGCTTTGCTTGTGCCAAATGTATCGGCAAAAGAAATTTTATTTGCCGAGGACTACACAAAAGCGGTATCTGTATTATCGCACATCGGTATAGTGGGGGATTTTAATACCGAAAACGGAGGTAATGCATACGATTTGGTATCACGCGCTAAATTTGCCGAAATGGTTTCTAAAGCTTTAAAGCTTAAAAATTCATCGGACACAATTTATTTTAGCGATGTTAAAACCGACCACAGAGCATATGCGTATATAAACGCATTGGTAGAAAATAATATTATATCGCTTGCAAACGACAACCTTTTTAACCCCGAGGATATAATTACATATGAGCAGGCGGCTAAAATTTTGGTACGTGCTATGGGGTACGGTGTATATGCCGAGGGCGCGGGCGGTTATCCGAGCGGATATTTAAAAGCGGCAAACCGCTTAAAGCTCTCCGACGGTGCGGATATCGGCGGCGATATTAAATATGCCGACGCGGTTATGCTTTTATTTAACGCAATGAACACGGGTATATTTGATGTTAAATCGGTATCAAACGGCAGCGCCGACTATGCACAGTCGGACGATACACTGCTTTCGATATATTGGGATATATATGAAGATGAGGGTTATTTAACCGAATATTACGGCGGCAGTATGAACTCAAAATTTGTAAGCAAAGGCGAAGTATATATTGACGATACAAAACACAAAATTGATTTATCTATTAACCCCAAACCTTATTTTACAAATTATGTTGAGTATTTATATGAAGAAAAAAACGGAACAGATACCGTTATATATATTCAAAACGATAAAGCGCAAAACAGCGGTACAATAATAGATACCGAGCAATACATAAGCTTTTCGGGTGCGTCAAACACAATTACGTACTACAAAAACAATTCAAATGCAACAGCATCGGTAAGCTTTTTAAGAAGCGCACGCGTTATATTTAACGGTATGCCGTACAACGGTTCGCTTAAACAGCTTTTTGCCGACTATTTCGACAATAAAAGCCACAGAGGAACAATATATATAAACAATTACGGCGACGAGAGCCGCAATTTGGTTGTAATTGACGCATACAGAGCGTTTGCAATAGGCCACTTTGACGCAGACGGCAAAATATACAACAAGTACAGCAATACCGATATTATCGATTTGGATAAATGCGAGTATGTAAACTTTTACGGTGACGGCGATACGGTAATTGAAAACAACATAGCAAACGATAACGTATATATGGCGGCAGTATCGGCAGACAGTACAAACATAAGTCTTGTATATTTGCGCACTCCCGTTGCACAAGGTGAAATTACAGCTGTTACAAAAGACGGTAAAATAGTAATAGACGAAAAAGAATACGAAATAGACCAATCTATACTTACAACCTTATCCGTACCTGAGCTTGGCAGTACGTGCGAGGTATATACCGACGAATTTGGATATGTGGTATATATAAAAGAGAGCAAAAACGCAAAGGGTTTTCGCCTTGCATATTTAATGGATTATATGCGCAATTCAACTGCGTTTGGCGATTACACAATTAAGTTTAAACTTTTGGATCAAGACAATAAAATTATTACGGCAGAATGTAACGACAGTATAACCGTTGACGGTATAAAACGCAAATGCGCTGATATTGCAAAAGACCCCACAAATATATTCCCAAATGTTAAACTTGTGGGATATGATTATGATATAGGCGAGCAGGTTATACGCTACCGTACCGATAATGACGGTTTAATTAAAGATATAGATACAGCTTTTGAAACCGACGAAGAAAAAGATGACGAGGGATATACTCTTACAAAGTACCCCGATAATGTATACGAAGATATTATACCGGGCGTTGAAAAAAACCGTAAGCAGTTAAGAAGACTTTCACAGGGCGGAAAAATTATTACTCGGCTTGACTCAAACGTAATTTTTACCGAAAATGATTCGATTATGTTTAATATTCCTCTTACCGATTCGGAAGGATACTTAATGCATGAATACGGTTATAATAACAGAGAGGGTACATATTTAACCGACCAAGAATATATTTTTGGCAAAGACGGGGAAAAAATCAAAGCCGATGACAGTATGTACAGTGTGGGATACACGGCTCTTACAAACGTATACTCATATTTTATGGATGCATATGATTGTAATAAAGATATGCCGTATGCCGAATGTATAGTGTATCACTATCAGGTTGCGGAAAGAATGAAATATTTGCAGCTTGTAACGGGATTTTCACAGGGACTTGACAGTGACGGTATTGAATCAACATTTATTACATTGATGTCTAACTCCGCCGAAGTATCTTACCCGATTGATAATTCACTGCTGACATCAACAAACAGTGACGGCAGTACGGCTAAAATTGACGTTGGCGATATTGTAATTGCCGACAGCAACGCAAAGACCGGAAAATTATACAATTTAATCAAAGTTTATGATATGAAAACAAATAAAATAATTCCAAATCCAAATAAGAATAATAACGCCTATGAA
>USKN01000021.1 GCA_900555295.1 uncultured Eubacteriales bacterium | reverse complement strand
TGCGGCCGAGACTGGAAACAGCCGCCGGCAGATTGGGTCGAAACCAAATATCAGCGCAAAGCCATTCGCGAAGGACGCAAGCCGGTCTTTTTAGATTACCGCCGCGTTTAATGATTGTTAAATCCGTAAATCGGTAATATATTAATTTAATAAAAAAAAGTTAGTTTGATAATTTTTTACAATAAATAGACTAAAATCTACAATACGATATTTTTTATATAGTTTATAATATAAATATAAATAGATTTTGGAGGTAATATAAATGTCGGTGAAGATGAACAAACAATTTATAACAAGAAGTAAGACCGATAAGGTTTTTGAAAGTGATGCAATATTTAAATATGACGGAATTATTGATAAAAGTATTAAATTTATCAATAAAGTTCAGCTGTCCGATATAAACCTTTGGAGTTTAATTACTTTTCCGTTCGGTACAAGCATAGACGATGCAGACAACGGCTGGAGAGGAGAATATTGGGGAAAAGTAATGCGCGGTGCATGCAGAGTATACGAATATACAAATGATGATAATTTGTATATGTTACTCAAAAACACTGTAGAAGATATTATAAAAAAACAAGATTCTGCGGGACGTATTTCAACGTATAGTGTTGAAAATGAATTTAACGGTTGGGATATTTGGTCGCGAAAGTACGTAATGCTTGGACTTTTGCACTTTTACGATATATGTAAAGAAGAATTTTTAAAAGAAAAAGTGCTGACTGCTTTATGCAGGCATTTGGATTACATAGTAAACCATATCGGTGACGGTTTGATTAACATAACGGATACATCCGATATATGGCAGACCGTAAACTCCTGTTCGATATTGGAACCTGTGGTTAGGCTTTATAACATAACTCAAAACAAAAAGTATCTTGACTTTGCATCTCATATTGTAAATAACGGATTGGCAAAAGATTGTGATTTGATAGAGCTTGCATATGAAAACAAAATTGCACCTTTTGAGTATCCTGTAATTAAAGCGTACGAAATGATGTCCTGTTTTGAAGGTCTTTTAGAGTATTGGCGCATTAATAATAACGATAAATACTTTAAAGCGGCGCAAAATTTTGTAAACAAGCTTATTGAAACCGAGGATACCGTAATAGGGTGTTTGGGGTGCAGGGGTGAACATTTTGATAATGCTGCAAAAACCCAGGCTAATGATGAACACTCACTGTATATGCAGGAAACCTGTGTTACCGTTACGTGGATGAAATTGTGCCTGCAAATGTATAACATTACGGGAAATATAAAATATATGGAACAAATTGAAAAGTCATTTTACAACTCTATGCTTGGTTCTGTAAACACAAAAATGTGCAAAAATGAAATTGATGTGTACCCGTTTGACAGTTACAGTCCACTCGTAATAGACCATAGAGGCAAAGGTATGGGCGGTCAAAAAGATATTAACGGAAAGATATATGGCTGTTGCACGGCGATTGGCGCTATGGGACTCGGAATTGTTCCGTTTATAAGCGTTATGGAAGACGCAGATGCATTTGTGTTTAATATATACGAAAGTGGACGGGTAATTTTAAATACAGCATCGGGCAATAAAATTATTGTTGATGAACAGTCCTGTTACCCTGCTGACGGAAAAATAAAACTTACATTTAATATGTATCAACCCGAAAAAGTAAAATTAAAACTCAGAATACCGCCATATGCCGTAAATCCGTATATAATTATAAACGGCGAGAAATATGTGGCAAAAGAAGGAACATACTTTTTGATTGACAGAATTATGTGTGACGGCGATGTTTTGGAAATTAATTACGAAACAAAACTTGAAACAATTGATATTGAGTCAAACAACAAAACACATATTTGCTTTAAATACGGAGTATTTGTTTTGGCACGTGACAGCAGATTTGAAAAAACAACCGGAAGTGTTATAAGCAAGTGCGATACATACATTGTTAAAATTTTGGACTGTGATAAAGATAGTTATATGATTAAAGCGGAAGTAACTGCCGGCGGCGGTCAAAGTTTTACAATGATAGATTACGCATCTGCGGGAAAAACGCTTAACGAAAATTCTATGATGGAAGCTTGGATATCGGCTAAATAAAAAAGAGGTGGTATTAATGAAAAAATTTTTTGCTTTATTAATGGTTGTGCTTATGGTAATTTCAATGTGCGTAAATGTATATGCAAATGATGATTTTTACCTCACCGACGGTGAAATTGAATTAACGGATGTAATAAATACAGGGCGCGAGGGGGATATAGTCACAATTGCAGTATTTAACAGGGGAGCCGATTTTACCGATAAAGAGTATTGGCTCGGAGATAATTACAAAAATTGTGTATATTTAAAAGAAGTAAAACTCGATAAAAACAGAGGTTATACATTTGATTTTGTTCTTCCCCAAGTTGGAGTTTATAATGTTTATGTAGGTAATAAAGAATTTGAAACGGTTGATGAAAAATCAATTACATATGTAAATAAAACAAATAACGAAGCAGCACTTGAAAGTATAAAGAATGCCGAAAGTGCCGAAGCGCTTGCAGCATTGCTTGAAAACAAAAACAGCTTGGGACTGTTTGATGAAATATTTAATAATTGTGATTTTAGCGCACTTGCCGATATACTTTTTAAAAGTGTAAGTCAAAGAGAAATTGACTGTACTCAAATGATTGAGTATGCAGAAAAAGCAGCGGCGGTATGTGCAATAAAAAAAGAAATAAATGTTGAAAACGAAAAGATTATAAAATGTTTGCATTTTGACGAAAAAGCCCAAAAATATTACCGCACTGATTTTGACGCAGAAATTATAGCGGCGCTTAAAAAAGAAAAAATAGACAGTGTTGAAAAAATTAATTCTGTTGTTAATGAACAAATTGTGCTGTGCACCGTAAACAAAAACGACGGAACGGGCGATGTTAAAAACGCTGTTACGGATTATGCTGATGAATTTGGATTTGATACATCAAAATTAGATGATACTTTGGTAGAAAATATTATATCACAGTCGCAAAAAAGCGAATTTAAATCTGCAGCAGAAATAAAATCAATTATTAAAAATTATGTTCCCACAGCAGATAAAGGCGAAAAAGAATCAGCAGGAGGCGGCGGTGGCGGAAAATCCACATCATCAAATCCTCTTAAAGGAGTAGAACTTACCGCTGAAGATAACAGTAATATTCAAACAGCTGATGTGTTTGACGATTTAAAAGATGTTGAATGGGCAAAAGGCTCAATTTCGCAGCTTTATTATAAAGGTATAATAAACGGTACAACAGAAGATACATTTTCACCAAATCAAACAGTAAAACGTGAAGAGTTTGCAAAAATGCTTATGCTTACGTTTAAAGTTGACCTTGTAAGCGGTGAGGGATATTTTGATGATGTAACAGCCGATGATTGGTGTTATGATTATGTAAATTCAATGTATCTTGCGGGAGCGGCTAACGGTATAGGTAATAAAATATTTGGAAAAGGTACCGATATATCACGTCAGGATTTGTGTACTATGATATCGAGAATGTTTGATATAGCCGAAATTCCGCTTGAAAATACTGCAAGCGAAGCGTTTGCCGATGATGCAAATATTGCGGATTATGCAAAAGACGCTGTATATAAAATGAAAGGCGAAGGCTTAATATCGGGTTATGAAGACGGAACTTTTAAGCCCGGTAACGGAACAACAAGAGCCGAAGCGGCTAAAATAATTTATTCGGCGCTTTTAAGAATTAATAAGTTTAAAGATGACAAATAAGGAGGTACATAAATGCAACTTAAAACATTAAAAAAATACATAAGCATATTTACAATTGTGTGTATGGTTTTAACTCAATTAACGGCTTTGGCATATTATAAGCCCGCCTCTGAAAATGTTGATTCGGAACCGATAAACTGTGAAAAGGAAATGATTACGTTAAAAAAACTCGGAGTATTTTCGTTTGACGATATATCTGAAATTGACGTTGACAAAAAAGTTACGCGTGCGGAATTTGCAGATTATTTTGCAAAAGCATTAAACGCAGCGCAAATAACCGATACAATATATTTTTCGGATGTAAAAACAGGATATTGGGCATCCGGGAGCATAAATGCACTTACACAGCTTGGTGCTTTAAACGGCGGTGATGACGGAAAGTTTAATCCGGAAGATTTTATTACAGTTGATCAGGCATATAAAATAGTACTTTGTGCCGCAGGCTACAGAGAAGCTGCAGAAGCAAAAACATATGGTTCGTCAGCTCTTTCGGGGTATTCGTACCTTGCCAACCGTCTTAAAATAAATGTTGATGTTAAATCGGCAGATTATTTAACCGTTGCAGAGTCGGCACAGCTTATATACAACATTATGGATACTGAAGATGTTATTGCACTCGGCAATAAATCTGAAGTAAACGATAAAACAATGTTTGAGTCGTACAGAAATGTTTATATAGAAGAGGGTGTGTTAAACGCATATTACGGAGGCAGCATTAACTCTGATTTTGTAACCGATAAAACAAAAGTATATATAAATTCACAAAAATATAATTTGGATACAGATATTGTACCGGAAATATATTTTGGCAGCGATGTTGAATATACGTATATAAAAGATGCCGACGGCAATAAAAAAATAATTTATATTGAAAATGATGAAGGCGTATCCGACGAGATTACGGTAACATCCGAACAAATAGACAAGTATGACAAAAACTCATATTCTCTTACGTATTTTACCGATTTGGAAAACGGAAAAACAAAAAAAATAAACATTGAAAGAGCCGCACAAATAATATATAACGGTGCACCGACCGAAAAACGTCTTTCGGATATAATAGATGATTTTATAAATGATAAGCGTTACGGACAAATAAGATTTATAAAACGTGACGGCGGATATAGTTTGCTTGTTGTAACAAGTTATGATGATTTTATGCTTAATACGTATAACGAAAAAAGCGAAATATATTACGGTAAATCCGAGAGTGCAAAACAAATTGATTTTACAGAGTATGAAAATGTAAGTGTTTTTGACAGCTCATCAAACGAAATAGCTCTTCCCGTAAACAAAGACTCTGTTGTTGCGTTTGCTCCGTCAGACAAAAAAGAGTATATAGAGTTGGTATATTGCTTAAATACCGTAAGCGGTAAAGTTGAGGCAATTTATAAATCGGATAATAAAATTACAATAGACGGAGAAAGCTATGAGCTTTCAAAGCAATGTAGCGAAATAGACAATATTATGTCACTTCGCGGGGCAAATGTTAAAGCAACGGTAAACCTTGAGGGTAAAATTGCATATTTGTCAATTCAAAACGACAGTGATTATACAATAGGTTACATAATAAAATCTGCCGTACAAAACGAAACATTTGAAACAAATCCCGCAATACGTCTTTATTTGCCCGATACGGTAGAAATTAAAGATTTCGAATTTGCTGACCGTGTAACAATAGACGGCGAGAGTATTAAATCTACCGATATAAATGAATTGTTTGCAGCGTTTCCGGGTGATGTTACCGTAAAAAAGGAAAACTATAAATTAACTGTAAACATACCCCGTCAGGTTATACGCTTTATGTTAAATGATGACGGTAAGCTTAAAAAGATAGATACTTACAATGTTGGTGATAATGAAGATAAAAATAACAGCTTAACTCAAACCAACGACGGCAGTATTCAAATGAGATATTTATGGCAAAACTCACGTATTGGCATGGATTGTATTTTGGATCCGAATAACACAAAGGTTATTTATGTTCCCGAAGTGGACGAAAACAATACTGTTACAACAGGCGGAAAAACATTTGAAGAAGATATTAAACTTTACAGTTCAATAGGTAAAATAGTAAACGATAGAGACTATTATATTGAAAGCTATAAAGTTAACCAAACAAATTATTACCAGGATATAATAGTTGTTAAAATGCCTGTTGCAAAATACGATCAGCCAATGGTTATGTATAAAGAAGTTCGCAGTGAACTTGATGAAAACGGAGTGCAGAACAAATATATTGTAGGATTTGAAAAAGGGGTTGAAATTAAATATATTCTTGATGGCGATTACGGTTCATCTTTAACCGACCTTGAACAGGGCGATATCGTGCTTTTAACGGTTGATATATCCGGCAGATATCTTATATCTTTGGAAAAGGTATTCGATAAAGGCACAATGACCATTGCAAATGACGGTAAGTACCCGTATTGGTATCAAAGTGATGTTGACAAAAGCGGTATAAGATTTAGAAATTATAAATATCAAATTTCAAAAACTTTTGCAAAGAGTGTTAATAACGGTTATTTATATTCAACATATGATTTTTATGATATGAGCAAAAATATAATAGATGAGTGTACAAATATTTCTGCTCTTCCCGTAACTATGTATGACAATACGTTAAGAAAAGACAGTATTGTTAAGGGAACGGCCGCCGATATTAAAACATACGATACGGCAGGCGACGCTTGCTCTGTAATGATTGTATTTGCCGAATACGGAACACTCAGACAAATATTTATTTACAATTAATTGTGTTTTACGAAAGGATGCTTATATATGGCAAAAACATTAAATAAAGTTTGCTCTTTAATTACGGCATTACTTGTAATTTTATCGTGTGTAAACATTAACTTTTGTGTTTATGCAGTAAACGGCACAAATAACTTTAATACGCTGTTTTTTGATAACTTTGACACCTATACCGATACATCGCTTAAAACGGTATGGAAAAGCAACTCAATTCAGAACATAAGCATAACCGACGGTTTAAGCGGCAGCGCACTTAAAATATCGCCGTCACCGTCGGCAAATGTAAATGCATCGGTTGACTTTACACCTTTTAGCGAAACGGGAGAAGTATCGGTAAGTATGCTTGCTAAATTTTCGGCAGGCTGGAGAATTGCGGCAAATTTAACCGACGGTACAACAAAAGATTTAATATCTTTCAGGAGCGGTTTCGGCAACCTGTATTATTACGATAACAACGGCGACATACAAAGAAGCACTGTAAATTACAGCGGCTATCAATCAACATGGCAAAGAATTAAAATAACATTTAATACAAATAATAAAACTGCAACCGTTTCGAGCGGAGCAGACAGCTATACATATGCGTGCGATGTTGCAAGTATTAATTTTAAAGGTTTAACGCTTACTTGCGAAAGAGCATATTCAAACAATGTATTATGCATAGATGATATTTGCATTACAAAAAACAACTCGCAAAACGTTGTTGCCGAAATTGACTTTACAAACGGTTATGTAAAGTCAAACGGTGCATATGCCGATACGGCAGCAGAGTTTAATGATGACGGAATATATTTAAAATCGTTCAGCGAAAATGCACAAGACTCGTCATATTACGATATTGTACCCCGAAAGGGCAATATATTGGTAAATGCCGACGCAGACCTTACCGATGTTAAGCCGTATGAAAACGTAAACTTTACGTTTGAGTATAAAGACAATGATTACGGTTGGTTTTTTATACGGTATAATACGGCGGACGGTGAAAAGACAACCGACTATGTAAACCTTACCGGTACGGGCGAAAGTAAAAGGCATACGGTTACATTAAACGATATTGTGTTTGATAATGCCGTAAGAGGGTACGATTTTGAAATATGTACCACATCATATACGTGGAATGCCAAATGTCCCGCAAGATACCGTGCGTGGTCGAAGTACGGCATTACTTTAAAAAGCATAACCGTTGAAAAAACAGGGGTTACATCGCCCGTGGATGCAAAAGTATCGTCACAAAATACGGGAAATATTTTCTACGGAAACGAAATATGTAAATTGGATATTAACTATACAAATAAATCCAATGATAATTTAAATCTTACAGCATTGTATAACATATATAAGTATAATACAGACGATACAAAAACGTTAATTAATACCGATTCTCAAAAAATATATGTAGGCTCAAAAAGCCAATCCGATTACAGCATTGTATATACACCCGACGAATACGGTTTATACGGTTTGGAAATTGTATTAAAGGATAATTTAAATGTTGAAAGAGGAATATTTTACTCCGATTTTTCAAAATGTGCCGAAAATACAGCACTTAACAAACACGTTGGAGTTTCAACTCATATGAACCGTGACGGCAACGCAAAAGAGTGTATAGATATAACGCAAAAAGGCGGATTAGGCCTTGTGCGTGAGAGCGTTTATTGGAGGGACTACGAAAAAAGCCCCGGAGTATATGAGTTGAATGACGAAGTAAAAGATGTATTTGAACAACTTTCAAGTACTGACCTTGAAAATGTAATGATACTGTATGCAAATAACCCGATTTATGATACGCAGGCAGAAGCGGACAGCTTTCCCTCGGAGAATACGGTTAAACATTTTAAAGACTATGTAACGGCAGTTTTAAATGAACCGCTTATAAAAAACAACCCAAATACGCATATGGTTGAGGTGTGGAACGAACCCGATATAATGAAGTATTGGAATACTGCCGATATATCGGCAAGTGACGAACAAAAAGCAAAAGCGTATGCAAATGTGCTTAAAGCGGCATACGACGCGGCAAAAGAGGCGGGCGATTATAAAGTGGGCGCATTTTGTGTTTGCAATTTGTGGGGAGCGCCCGGAACAACATTTACCGATTATGTGTTAAACGAATTGGGCGGTAAACAGTGTTTTGATAACTTAACACTTCACCCATATTCGGGAGTTACAAGCGATGTTGAAATAGGCAGTAACGGAGCTGACAGAACAGACCCCAGATGTTCGCAGGCATACCTTATAAACAGAATTAAAACGCTTATTACGGGCGGTAAACTTTATAATTATGTTACGGGCACAAGCAGCATATCAAAAGGCGAGGCAACAGGCAATACATATTCGTACTCGCTCAACGACTCGGTATGGCATACCGAGTACGGCATTTCGTCGGCAATACCGTATGGCGGTATGAGTACGGGCAGCGACTATTTGCAGGCTCAAATAATTATACGCGGTTTAAATAATATACGCAAAAATAATATAAACGATAAGATATGGATTTACGATTTGGTATGCGACGGTACTCAACCCAATGAAGAACAGCACAATTACGGTATTGTAAATGCCGCCGAATCCAATACGCCATATTCGGCAAAATATGCGTATCTTGCTGTTGCAAATTATAATCGGCTTACACAAAACGCATCGGCAATTAAGCAAATCAAAGGAGATAAAGCAAGCGACGGTTACAGATTTTTAACCAAATACACCGTAGACGGCGGTAATGTGTATTTGCTTTATACCACAAAACAAAGCGCGCGTCTTTATTACAATTTGGGCGATAATGTAACATATTACGACTTGTTTGGCAATAAATTAAGCCAAGACGACGTAATGCAAAACGGTGAATACATACTTACAAATACACCGTTTTATGCAGTACAAAACAATAATGTACCGGAGCCGTCGCAAATCGGTGTAAACATAAGCATTACCGACGGTATTAAGGTACTTGACGGAAAAGCGATTGAAAGCATAAACTTTTTAACGGCAAATGCGTCAA
Organism: uncultured Eubacteriales bacterium; assembly: GCA_900555295.1. Classification (GTDB taxonomy): domain Bacteria; phylum Bacillota; class Clostridia; order UMGS1810; family UMGS1810; genus UMGS1810. The sequence goes on along the minus strand of USKN01000021.1, from coordinate 5,393 downwards.
TTACGGGACTTGCCGGCACTGCCGACGGTACAAAAGTATATGCTGCGGTATATAAAAACAAAAAACTTGTTGCCGTAAAGAGTTATAACAAAACCGACGGAACGGGTGATACATTAAAGCAATTTAAGCTTAATTTTGCTTATGGACGTGATATTGATGATATAAAAATATTTGTGTGGAATATGCCAAAGGCAGTTCCTATACAAATGTACAGCCATGTTGAGCGGAGGTGACCTATTTACATGAACAAATTATTTAAAAACAGATTTAAAAAACTTACAGCCGTTTTATGTACGGTATTTATGCTTGTACCAAACCTTGCATTTGCCGCAGATGGTAAAAACACAGCCGATAACACCAAAACCGCAACAGCTGTTTTGGGTAAAACACTTGTAAATAACGGATTTGAAACGGTTGAAGTCGGCAGAGTGTCGGGTCAGGTTAATACGTCAAAAGACGGCAGACAGGCTTGGCTGCTCGATAAAAGCCAGGGTACAAACAAAGCAAGTATTTACTTTGTACTTTCAAATGCCGTTAAGCATACCCAAAAAGACGGCTCGGTATACGAAATAGAAGTTGATTACTATGACTCGGGCAACGGTTATGTAAGACTGTTTTATGACTCGTATACAAACGAAAAACGTACGGCAGCTACAGCATATACCAATAAAGAAAATAAATGGAAAACATTAAAAGTAACACTCGATGACGCAGCATTTACAAAACGCTGTAACGGTAAATGCGATTTTTCGGTTTCGATAGAGGTACAAAGTATTGAAACGGCCGTATCACCCGAATCTATTGCCGTATCGGAGGTTAGGGTAAAAAGATACGAGGCGAAAAATCCCATTTTTGTTACTTCAACAAATGATGAAACGGGTAACGCTTTTAAATGGTTTAGCGAAAGCAAAATTATTCATAATAATATAGAAAATTTAACCGATGAAAAGCAAAATGTTGCCGTTACATACACCGCAATGAGCGACTCTTATGTAAAAGTATTTGAAAAAACCGAAAACTATACTTTTGAGCCCCGTGAAGAACGAAACGTTGACGTTGATTTGGGAGAAGTTGACCAATGCGGTATATATAAGTGGTATGTGGATGTTAAAAGCGATGACGGCAAAATAAATTCACATACACAGCCATTTGAATTTTCAATTATTAAAACAGACCCCAACGGTATAAAAAATGACACATATTTTGCGGCTCACCTTGGCCGATATCCGGAAGAACAACGCAAAATGGGTGTTGAAATGCTAAAAAATGCCAATTCATCGGGCATGAGAGAATCTTTTGGTTGGGAATATTATGAAGTTCAACCCGGCGTTTTTTCAACCGAAAATATGAGTGACGCAATTATTTTAGGCTATTTGCTTGAAAAAGACCTTCATTATCTTGCATATTTTTCTGCTACAAGCTCAAAACACGGTATGGTGGATTGGAAAGATCATCCCGATTCGCAGGAAGATTTTGACGCTTTTAGAATTTATGTAAGAAATGCCGCAAAAGAAGTTGACGGTAAAGTTGACGGTATAGAAATATTTAACGAGCCAAATATCACGGGCTTTAACCGACACGTTGAGCAAGGGCTTGACTATGCGGCTAAAATGTATGTTGAAGCTCTTAAAATTGCATATGAAGAAATAAAAAAGGTAAATCCAAACTTAAAAGTTGGCGGTCCTGTTTTGTGCTTTATTAACAACGAAAAGGGTAAAGACTTTTTTAATGCTGCTATGAAGTACGGAATGTGGAAATATCTCGACGCACTCGATTTGCATCCATATGCAAATAACTATGTTGAAAAAACAGGTTTACAGCCCCATATTGAGTGGTACAGAGAAGAATTTAAAAAAGTAGGTAAACCCAATATAGAGTTTTGGTATTCCGAAATGGGATATACTACGGCAGATAAGGGTATAGATACCTCATATCGCCAAGGCTATTTAAATGCGGCAAGCGTTATGTTTTATAAATCAAAAAACTTTGGCGATAAATTTGTTTTTTATAATCTTGAACAAAAGGGTACCACAAAAACTGCCCGTGAGGACTGTTTTGGACACACAAGCCCGGGTTATGTAGAAAGCTCTGTATACGGTAAATGGTTTGTACCGAACCCGTCGTATTTAATTGTAACGGCTATGAACTATTTTATGGCGCAAACTAAAACGGTAAACAGTTTTTATGTTGATAATAACAATATAAGCATTAACCTTTTTAAAAGCGAAAAATTCAATAAAAACCTGCTTACAATGTATTCAATGGTTGACCATAAAAATATAACAATCGATTTGGGAACAAACAATATTACATATGCCGATGAGTGGGGCAACGAAACACAAATGTCATCACCCGACGGTATATATACCTTTACTCTCGATAAAGCTCCTGTATATGTATTGGGAGATATAACAAAAACCGATGTTTTGAATACTCAAAGCGGCGCCGAAATAAACGGCTACGACATTAACGTTGCAACAGATGACGGATACACAATGGAACTTACCGCACAGGATAATAAAAACTATGCAATAGAGATTGACGCTCCCGATTGTGTAAAAGATGTTAAAGTAACCGATTTTAACAACGGCAAAGCATATATATCGTTTAAAAGCACGGCAAAGCCGGGCGAAAGCTACAAAATTAACGTATATCTTACGGCAGACGGCAACAAGATGCAATACAGCGGAGTAAATGTTAAAAGCGTTGAATCGGCTCAAATATCATCTAAAGTAAGCCTTATAAGCGAAAATAACTTAAACCGCTGGCAAACGGTGTTTAACATTAAAAATTACTCGCAAACGCATAACGCAACGGGTAAAATACGAATTACCTCGCCGAGTAATTTAAAAACAGATTTTACCGATATTGGATTAATTCCGAGCGGTACAACAGGTCAGGTAAAACTCAATTTACCCGAAATACGTAAAAAGGGCGAATATAATATTGACTATGAGCTGCTGCTCGATAACGGAAACAAAATAACTTCGTCCGATAAAATTGACTTTACGCTTGCAAAATATGCGTCCGTTAAACCTACTATTGACGGTAAGGCGCAAAAGAATGAATGGACAAACGATACATTTATGTATGCCGAAAACGATTATCAAATTAAACAGATAACAGATTGGAAAGGTAAAAACGATTTATCGGCAAAAGCGTGTATTGAGTGGGACGAAGATAATTTGTATTTGCTGTGTGAAGTAACCGACGATATATTTAATCAGCCCGAACCCGCAAATAAAAGCTGGAGCGGCGACAGTGTTCAGGTAGGTATATTTTACGGCGATGAGGTGCAGGTTGCATTGGGGCAAAAAAATATATCTTTCCACGAGCTTTGTCTTTCAAAAACACCCGACGGCGACGCAGCTTACAGATTTTTGTCGCAGGATAACTGCTATGAAGCGGGCGATGTAACCAAAGACTGTGAAATAGCCGTAATGCGTGAAGGCGATAAAACGGTATATGAATTTAAAATGCCGTGGGATAAACTCCTTATGCCGGGGCAAAAGCCAAAACTTAACGATAAGCTCGGCTTTTCGTTCCTTGTAAACGATAACGACGGCAACGGCAGACGCGGTTGGATAGAGTACGCAAGCGGAATAGGCGAGAGTAAAAATACACAGCTCTTTACCTACCTTACCCTTATTAATTAAAAGAAAGGCGGTTAAACAATGAAGCAAAAAACAGCACTAATAACTGCAATAATATTTATTTTAAGCTTGGCGGTTCCCATATCCGGCGTGTATGCCGATGACGGAGCGGAGTTTGAACTGTTTTACGACTTTGAAGGTTATAAAGCCGAACCGGGCAGCGGCATATTGCCCGATAATGAATATTGGGGGTTAACCTCATCTACCAGCGGCAACAAGCTCCAATTCGGTTCATATACCGAGGACGGCAATACGGCAATGAAGCTTTTGCCATGGGCGGGAGCTGTACTGTTTTTTAACAGAATTGCCGAGTCGGGGAATTTACATATAAGCTATGATATTAAAGTATCTAACCCTATATTTGATGTTTCAATGATTTTGGATGACGGTGTTACCAGTCAGGACCCGCGTTTTAGCGGACATAATACACTAAAATATTCAAGAGGCCCCAGATTTCAGACACATTCGGAATGTATAGTATATAACAACTATTCGGCAACATCAACCGACCCCGGCGGACTTTCTACCGCATGGAATTATGTACAAAGCGATGTTGAGTATAAAAACACAACCGAGTGGCACAGATTTGATATGATTACAACCGATTTGTCTAAAGCCGACGCAAGAGTTACATATTACATTGACGGTAAAAAAGTAAACGCAAACCCCGTGTACTGCGCAAAAGCAAAAGGCTTAAAAAGCTTTACGCTTTTGCCAAACCTGGAAAAAGATTCCCAAACCGGCGACTCGTTTAAGTGGACAAAAGACGATTTTGTAATTATAGATAACGTTGCGGTAAGACGTTACTTTGACGATCAAGGTTTAAGAGGTACGGCGCTTAGCGGTGCAAAAACCGATTTAAATAACGGTGAGCTTACGGTACGCCTTTCGGAACGTGTAAACAAAGACCTTATTACACCCGAAAATATTACAATTAAAGGTGGAGTAAACTCTGCCGAATTTACAAACTTTACCGTTGCCACAAACAGCGATAAAGTAAGCAAAGACGGCTTGTGCGATACATTTACCGTACAATTTAACGGTGATATAGATATGGGAAGTTATGAGCTTATGTTAAATAGTTCCGTTACAGGGGAGTATTTAAACTTGCCTATGGTAACGCCCGTAACATTTAGAACCAACCCCAAAACCGCACCTGTGGATATGAATTATTTGGAGGAGAATTTTAATTCGTACAGCGATATTGAAACACTCCCTCAAGGCTGGAGATATCAGCCCGAAAGAGAAAATACATATCACACAAAAACACAGGGCAAAACAGAAGATGCGTTAGATTACGCTTTGGCAATTGTAAATCCCGAGGAAGCGTCATCGGCGGTAAGATTTATAAAACCGTTTGATATTTCCATTCAGTCGGGTTCGGAATACACTGTAAGCTTTGATGTTTTAAACGAAAATATGTATTGGTATTTGTATTTGTTAAATCAGGGTGACCTTGATGAAAACAATGCGGGATATGATGAAAATACGGTTTTGGCGGCAAGAGGCGGCGGTAAAATATCGTACGCAAAAACAAGAACAAATAAATCGCGTGATTTAATTAAAATTAACGATGCGTTAAAAACCAACTCGGGTGAATGGAACAATGTTCAATTAACCATTTGCCCCAAAGCAGACAAAACAATATATAAAATTCAAATTAACGATTTGCCTCTTTATGAGGTTGAGGCTCAAAGAGATTATATGAATAATGCAACGGCGGGATTGGGATTTGGATAT